>DATMCA010001611.1:0-3577 GCA_035559015.1 Umezawaea sp.
GCCACGATGGCCGCCCGCATCCGCCAGGCCCACACCTACTTCCGCGGCCGAACCACCGAGCAGAACCTCACCACCGCCGCACCCTGGACCAGCCCCTGGCTACCCGAAGGTTTCGGACAGGAGTTTTGGCCTGGTGCTTAGCCGCGTAGTAGGGCGCCCACGTCTTCGTGGAGGCTTAGGCGGTCGCCTACCAGGACGATGTCTGCTTGTGTGGCTACGGCTGCGTGGGGGAGGACTTCGTCTGCGCGTTGTTTGATGAGGCCGGTGTGTGGGGTGGCTGAGATCTGGCTGCCGCCCGGGTCTACCCACAGTGCTCGTTCGCCTACGACCGTGTCGCTGAGAAGTAGGGTGTCGACTGCTCCTGCGCTTAGGGCGGCTGAGACTGCTCGTAGGCCGTGTACTGCTGTTCCTGTCAGGCGGCTGGATTCGTCGCGGAAGCGGTCTACGACTGTGCGTTGTTCGTCGTGGTTTCGGCGGCTGGCCAGGTGGTGTACCACGTGGACGAGGTTGGTGTCGCCTGATCTTGGCGTTGCCTCGATTTCCACGATGATGTGGTTGTGGCCTGCCGGTAGGGCGTTTCGCAGGGAGCGTCGTGCTTTGAGTGGGCCCGCGAGGATGAGTAGTGGGGCGTGCAGCCAGTTGACCAGTCTGATCGCTTCGTCGGTGATGTCGGAGAGTTCGGCTGCTCGTAGGCGTTCGCCGGTGGGGGGTAGGCGGCCGCCTACGGTGGCCACGGCTACTGAGCGGCCGGAGTGGTCCACGCCTCGTAGGTCCGCGCCCAGGTGGTCCAGGTGGACGATCACGTGGGGGACCATTGGTTCTGCCAGGTCTACGAGGGGTAGCAGGTAGGGCAGAGGGGAGAGGCGGGCGGTGTAGCCGGAGGGGGGCACCGGGAGGTAGCGGTCGAGGACGATCTTGTTGTCGGCTGCGATCAAGGCCCTGCCGGCCAGGCCGGTTGGGGTGCGGGTGGTGAGGATGGCATCGGTCAAGGCTGTGAGGGTTTCCTCGTTCGCCGATTGGGCTTCGAGCTGGTCGCGCATGGCGCGCCAGCGCAGGTCTACCAGGCTTGACGCGTCGTAGTAGACGGACGTGAACGGTCCGTTGCCGTGGACCAGTCCTTGTAGATCACCGGTGTCCATGGCGGTTCCCCCTCGGGTCGGCTCGCGGTTGAATACCCCGCTTGGTGGTGGTTCACGCGCGGGGTTGGCGTTTGGCCTGTTCCACGCGGACGCAGGCCTGGGCGATGACGACCGCCGCGAAGCCGATCAGGAGGTGGACGAAGCCCGCGGCGCTGTTGGCGTTCAAGGGGCCGGTGCCCGCGACCTCGCCGGACGGGGCGCCGATGGCGAAGACCACCAGGTAGACGGGGGCCATGAGGGCGCCGAAGATCCTGGCCGAGCGGGGGCGCCAGCACATGGTGAGGCCGATGAGGCCGGTGGCGAGGTAGATGGTGTTCTGCAACGGGTTGACGCGCAGGCCCAGGACGTAGTCGGGGCCGGCGCCGACGTAGTCGTCGAAGCCGGTGACGGCGAAACCCGCCAGGCCGAACAGCGCGAGCAGGACGCTGAGGGCGAGCGTGGCGCGCTGCGGCCACGCCAACTCGGTCAACCGGGAGTTCGCCACGGCCTACCACCCCATCTCGGAGGACGATCCCCAGTCCTACCACCAGTGGAGCACCACCGCTCATCCTTCTTCCAGCAGATTTCGCAGCCTCTCCAGCGACTGGGCCAGCAGGCGGGAGACGTGCATCTGCGAGACGCCGACGATGCGGGCGATCTCGGTCTGCGTCTTGTCCTCGAAGAAGCGCAGCACGACGATGCGGCGCTCGCGCTTGGGGAGACCGCGGAGCATGGGGTTGAGGGCGTGGTGGAGTTCGGCGATCTCCAGCTCGTGGTCGTCCTCGCGCAGCTGGTCGTCCAACTCCTCGTCGGGCAGCTCGTCCAGCGACAGCAGGTGGTAAGCGCTGCCGGCGTGCAGTCCCTCGTAGACCTCCTCGACGCTGACACCGAGGTGCCGGGCCACCTGGCTCGGCGTCGGGGCGCGGCCGAGGTGGTCGCTGAGGTCGGCGCGGGCGGCGTCGATGGCGAGGCAGAGTTCCTTGAGCTTGCGCGGGACGCGGACGGTCCAGCACAGGTCGCGGAAGTAGCGGCGGATCTCGCCGGTGATGGTCGGCACGGCGAACGCCAGGAACTCGATGCCGCGGTCGACGTCGAACCGGTCGACGGCGTGGATCAGGCCGACGGCCGCGACCTGCCGCAGGTCCTCGGGGTTCTCGCCGCGGTCGGCGAAGCGGTCGGCGATGTGGTCGGCGACCGGCAGGTGGGACGTGACCAGCAGGTCGCGCAACTCCTGGAACCGCGGCCTGCCGGGATCGGTGGTGGCCAGTTCCTGGAAGACCGGCTCCATCGCGGGGTACTGGATCATCGCAACGCCGCTTCCCGCCGCCGCAGCTCGATGTGCAGCATGCCGTCCGCGTCGACCATCGTGGACGCCGAGTCGGCGAGCGAGCTGATCACGCGCCAGCAGAACGAGGTCGCCTTCGGCACCCACGTGCTGGGTGACGAGACCTGGGCGCGGAACAGCAGTACGTGGTGCGCGACGGCGAAGTGGCACGTCAGCCGAGCGCCTTCGGCGGCTCGGCGGATGAGCAGCGAGCAGGCTTCGTCGACCGCCAGGACGAGCTCGGCGACGATGTCGGCGTCGAAGGACGCCCGATCCGCCATGCCCGCCGTGACGATCCGGATGCTGGGGAGATGAGCGGGCCCCGCTGGGACGCGGACGTCGAAGTCCGTTGTCGTCGCGGGGCCCTGCTCCTGTGCGTTCATCACGCCATGTGCTGTCCGTTGTCGTCGACGCGGTGTTCTCGGTGCTCGCCCACGAGGGGCGACCCCGGACCGCGCCGGCTCCCGGACCCGGCGTCGTTGTGCGCGACGGCGTTCGGCTCCGTCCCGACCATCGCGGTCGGGTTCACCTCGGCGGTCCGCTCGGCGGGTCGGTTGGACATCACGACTCCGTCGTGCGGGTTGTCCTCCGCGATGGGCCCGGTGGTGCTCCCCGAGCCCCGGACGCCGACCGACTTCTCGATGGTGGTCACAAGAACCTCCCTGGGGATTCGGTTGCCGTCGAGAGCTGAGTACCCACGGATTCAACGTCTACACATCGAGGTGGTTCGGTCCACACAGGACGTGATCACGGAATCCACCTGCCCTGACGGGCGGCGTTACCCGGCGGTCACGGGATCGAAACGGTCGGCACCCGACTTCCGGAATGTGGAAACGGGTCGGAAATGCCAGGTCAGGGAGTATGGGTAAAGGTGGTTTCCGAGGCGGTGGTGTGGTTGACCGGGTGGCCGTGGACGTCCGGGTTCAGACGGGTACGAGGCGGGTCCCGCTCGATGTGATCACGTTCGGCGTCGATGACGCCTTGGGGCGCAACGCACTGCACCGGGTGCTGCCGTTCGGCGTGATCGGAGGTGGTCGCGGGCGTGCTGGACGAGTGGAGGCGGTGGGGGTCCAAGCGGACCGGGGCGAGGTCGTGGATCCGTGTCTTGGACGCGGAAAAGAGACGAGGCGCGGTG
>DATMCA010001612.1:0-7843 GCA_035559015.1 Umezawaea sp.
GGATTGGGTTGTACGCGGCTTTGACTGGGGAGTCCTTGGAGGATGGGTTGTTGTTGGCGGTGAACTTTTCTGGGGATAGTGACTCTGCCGGGTCTATTTGTGGGAACATCCTTGGTGCTCGGGATGGGGTGGAGGGGATTCCTGAGCATTTGTTGGATGGGTTGGAGTTGGTGGATGTTATTGAGAAGTCTGCTGATGAGGCTGCTGGGACGTTTGGGGTGTATGGGTGAGGTTGGTGCAGGTGGCTGAGCTGGTGGCTGGGTGGGCGGGCTCTTGTTCCGGCGTGGTGTGGCCGATTTGACTCGGGGACCCCTTATTCGACCCTTTGTCGGGCCAAAAAGGGCAGGATGGAAGCCCTGGGCCCGACTAATTTTAAGGGTCGAATGCCCCGAGTAAAATCGGCCACGGTCTAGGGCCCGGTTCGTCTGCCGGATTGCTGGTGGGTCACCAGAGGCAGGTCGGGTCAGGTCACCAAAGGGGTGGATCACCCAGGGCGGGTTGGGTTGGGTCGAGTCGCGTGTGGGTTGCGGGTCGCCAGCGGTTTGTTGTGCTTTTAGGCCGTTTCGCCTCGTAGTTGGGCGCGTAGGCGTTCGCGTTCTGCTTTTCGTACTTCGCCGCGTTCGTTCAGGGCTGTGGCTACGCGGGCCCTCATGCCTTTGAGCAGGAACAGTGACAGTGGTAGTGCGACTACCACGCCCACCGCCATGGCCACCAGGAGTGGGACGTTGACGAGCATGAGCAGGGCCATGACGACGGCGACCATGCCCAGTCGCGCCAGCACGTACAGCGTCACATCTCTACCCAGGTGCACGGTTCCCCAGGTTACGCGCTGGGGTCTCCCGGTTCGAACGCCGCGTCCGAGGTGTTGGGGCGGCCCTCGAAGCGCGTGGAGAGCACGACCGTCGTCCTGGTCCTCGCGACACCCGCGATGCGCCTCAGGCGACCCAGGGCGCGTTCCAGGTCGTCCACGGTGGCGACGCGTACCTTGACTATGAAGGACTCGTCACCCGCTACGCGGTAGCAGGATTCGACCTCGATCAGTCCGGCCAACTCCAGGGCGACGTCGTCGTCGTCCGCAGTGTCGGTCGGGTGGATGCCCACCAGGGCAGTCACACCCAGACCGACGGCGCTGGGGTCGACCACGGCGTGGTAGCCGACGATGACGCCGGTTGCTTCGAGTTTGCCGACGCGCTCGTGCACGGCCGACGCGGACAGGCCGACCTTGCGTCCCAGGTCGGCGTACGTGGCCCGGCCGTTCTCGCGCAACGCGGCGATGATTTGACGATCAAGAGCGTCCACCGGACAAGACTAGGCCCTACCTGCGCGATGTCCGAACCGCGAACTTCGTCCCTTACTCCCTCTTTACCATCACCCAAGTGTTCGAGTACCTGACGGGTGAGATGCCACGATGCGGGCGGTAAGTCTGATCTGAGGAGGACGATCGTGACCGCGTCCATGCAGGTAAGTCGTCAAAGCGGGCCGGAGCGGCTGCTCACGCCGGGTGAAGTGGCCAACCTGTTCCGCGTCGACCCCAAAACGGTGACCCGCTGGGCCACCGCGGGCCGGATCGGGTCGATCCGCACGCCCGGTGGCCACCGGCGGTTCCGGGAGTCCGAGGTCCAGGCGCTGCTGTCCGAACTCACCACCGAAGCCACCGAACCGGTGCGCCACTGAACGCGTCCCGTACGTACTCCTAGTCACGAGTAATGTCGTGGCAAAGGAGGTGGCGACCATGCTGTACGTGCTCGCGGCGATCGGTGCGCTCACCGTGTTCATGCTGCTCTGGAAGGCGTTCGGGCCGGGAAGGCTCGAAACCGCTCCTCGTGGTCGGGTCATCGCACCCGACGACGACCCGGACTTCCTCCGGAAGCTCGGTGAGCAGACGAAACGCCGCCCTGAAGAGGGCAAAGACTCCTGATGCGAGTGTGGGCCCCCGACGGGAAGTCGTCGGGGGCCCACACTCGTACGGGATCTTCGGCTAGCTGGGGAAGTCGTCCGCCACGGTGGCGGCGAGCTCCAGCAGCGCGAGCCGCGTCGCCGGCTCCAGTTTGTCGAGCTCGATTTCGGCGCCCTCTTCGAGGTGCGGGTCGAACGGGATCATCACGACCGACCGGCAGCGAGACGCGAAGTGCGCCGCCAAGCGGTCCAGGTCGACCTTGCCGGAGCCGGGTCGGACCGAGTTGATGACCGCGATGGACCTGGTCACGAGGTCGCGGTAGCCGTGCGCGTCCAGCCAGTCGAGCGTGGCCGCCGAGGTCTGCGCGCCGTCGACCGAGCCGGACGAGACGAGGACCAGCGAGTCGGCCTGGTCGAGCACGCCCTTCATCGCCGAGTGCATGAGGCCGGTGCCGCAGTCGGTGAGCAGGATGTTGTAGAAGTGCTCCAGCAGGGCGACCGTGCGCAGGTAGTCCTGGTCGCTGAACGCCTCCGACACGGCCGGGTCCTGCTCGCTGGCGAGCACTTCGAGCCTGCTCGGGCTCTGCGACGTGTAGGCGCGGACATCGCTGTACTTGGTGATCCTCGCCACATCGCGCAGCAGGTGCCGCACGGTCGCGGTGGTCTCCCTGGGGACCTTGAGCGCGAGCGTGCCGCGGTCCGGGTTGGCGTCGACCGCGATGACCCGGTCGCCGCGCAGCGACGAGAACGTCGAGCCGAGCGAGGCGGTGGTCGTGGTCTTGCCGACCCCGCCCTTGAGGCTCAGCATCGCGATCTTGTAGCACCCGCGCAGCGGCTGGTTGATCCGCGTGATCAGCTCGCGGCGCCGGACGTCCGCCGGGCTCTCGCCCAGGTTGACCAGGCCGCCGCTCATCGTGTGCAGCGCCTTGCGCCAGCCGGTCTGCGGCGGGCGCTTCTCCTGCTTGATGAGCCGCTGCGACGACATGTCGTGCGCGGTCATCTGCTGGTGCTGCGCCTGCTGCTGCGGCAGCGACTGGGGGAAGTTGTTCGGGAACGCACCCTGGCCCTGGTACTGCTGCTGGGACGGGTCCACGTAGTGCGCGCCGGACGGGCCGCCACCGACCTGGTACGGGCCCGAGGGACCGCCGCTGACCGGGTAGCGGCCGGACTGGCCGCCCTGCACCAGGTGCTGGCCGGACGGGCCACCACCGACGTTGTGCTGGCCGGAAGGCCCGCCGCCGACGTTGTGCTGACCCGACGGGCCGCCGCCGACCTGGTAGGCGCCGGACGAGCCGCCACCCACCTGGTACGCGCCGGAAGGACCGCCGCCCACGGTGTGCTGACCCGAGGGGCCACCACCCACCTGCTGGGCCGCGTCGACGGGGTGTGCGCCCGACTGAGCCGGGTTGGTTTGGTTCATGTGGCCCTCCGCGCCCGCGGGCGGCGGCTGCCATGACACGTTGTGCCGCGGCTCAGGCTCCTCGTAGCGACCAGTCACCGCTGGGGTCCTCCCCTGAGCAAGCGGATCGAGACCACCCCGACCCCCACTTGGGACGGTAGTCGGCGACAACAGGTTCCACGAACGGGGGTGGGCATCCCACCTGGGGTGATGCCGGGGGTCAGCCGACTCCCGCATAGGAATGCAACCCGGTCGTCACCAAGTTGATGAAGAAGAGGTTGAACACGGTCAGCAAGAACCCGACCGTGTTGATCCACGCGGCGTTCGCCCCGCGCCACCCGGCGGTCGCGCGGGCGTGCAGGTAGGCCGCGTAGACGACCCACGAGACGAACGCGACGGTCTCCTTCGGGTCCCAGCCCCAGAAGCGGCCCCACGCGGCTTCGGCCCAGATCGCGCCGAACATGATGCCGATGGTGAACAGCGGGAACGCCAGCACGGTGCTGCGGTAGGCGAGCCGGTCCAGCGTGTCGGCCGACGGCAGCCTGCCCGCGAACCTCGCGAACTTCTCCGGCTTGCGGTCGTTGGTCGCCTTCACCAGGTACAGCAGGCTCGCGACGCCGGGCACCAGCAGCATGCCGGTGGAGATCGAGATGACCGAGACGTGGATGACCAGCCAGTACGACTGGAGCGCGGGCTGGACGGGCGCGGCGGGCGCGTAGAGCGCGGTGCCGCCGAGGAACATCAGGATCACGACCGGCACGAGCACGAACCCGCCGAGCCTGCGGATGGGGAACGACCGCATCAGCACGACGAACGTCACCACGGCCGCCAACGTCAGCAGCGCGCCGTACTCGTACATGTTGCCCCAGGGCGCACGGCCGGTCGCGACCCCGCGCAGGACCAGCGCGCCCACGTGGAGCACGACGCCCAGCAGTGTCAGCGCCACGGCCATGCGGCCGAACCGCTCGGACCGCGACCGCTCCGGCTTGGTCGGCACGACCAGGCCGGGCTTCCACTGGTCGCCGGTGCCACCGGCGACGACCAGGTCGCGCTCCTTCGCCTTGACCGGCGCACGGCCGAAGGCCTGCTCGTAGACGTAGAGGAACGTCGCGAGGAGGTAGACGCCGACCGCGCTGTTGTACAACCAGTCGCTGTAGGTCGCCAGCGTCACGTTGACCGGCATCAGCTCTCCTTGTCCTGACCAGCCGCGAGGAGGTCACGGGACAACCCGGTGAACTCCCCGCCGTAGCCTGCCTGGTCGGTGCGCGCGAGCCCACCGACCTCGATGAAAGTACGCCCGTCCGGCTGAGGGACCGCCCGCACCCACACCCGGCGGCGGCGGATCGCGAGCGAGACGCCCAGCCCGGCCACCATCAGCATCGAGAACACGAGCACGTAGACCTGTGCCGGGTCGTGCGAGACCTGGAGCGACACCCAGTCCGTGACGCCGTCGAAGCGGATCACCGTGCCGTCGTCGAGCTTGATCTCCTGGCCCACTTCGAGGTTCTGCCGCGCGACCTTGGTCAGCCGCCCCTTGTCCACCATGGACTGGTCGATCGAGAAGATCGACTGGCCGCGGCCGGAGTCGGTGCCGAGGTCGCCGCGGAACACGTCGACGGCCACGGCGGGCTTGCGGGCCTCGGGGAAGTTCGAGCTCATCAGCGTGCCGTCGAACACCGCGCTCGGCGCGAGCAGCCCGGTGATGGCCAACTGGTTCTTGCGCCGCTCCTCGGAGTCGGTGATCTGCGGCGGGTCGAACTTCGTCGCGCCCTCGGACAGCAGCGTGATCGGGTCGACCGGCCGCCACTGCACCTCGGCGGACCGGGTGGCGCCGTTGGGGAACGTGACGGTGAACTTGGGCGTGTACCCGTGGCCCAGCAGGTAGAGGCGGTCGCCCGCGGTGCGCAGCGGGTGGTTGACCTCCAGCGGGTACGGCCGCCACGTGCCGGTGTCGAGGTCCTCGCCGGACTGGTAGTCGATGTTCGCGAGGAAGCTCTCCGCCTGCCCGTTGTGCAGGTAGGTGGCGTGGAAGTCGTTGACCCGCACGCAGAACGGCGTGAGCTGGGTGCCGTCGACCCGCAGGCCGGGCCGGAACGAGTCGAAGTTGAAGACGCCGGAGTTGCAGTACTGCTTGCCGGTGGCCTGGACGATGACCTGGCCCTCGTAGCCGAACATCTTGCCCAGCGCGAACGCCACGAGCAGGCCCAGCAGGGCGAAGTGGAAGACCAGGTTGCCGGTCTCGCGCAGGTAGCCGCGTTCGGCGCTGATCGTCCGGGCGCCGTCGGCCTCCTCGCGCTCGACCGTGCGCCAGCCCTTGAGCCGGGCGCGGGCGGCGGTGACGACCTCGTCCACGGTCCGGTCGGTGTGCGCTTCGGCGTGGTGCGGCATCCGGGCCAGGTTGCGCGGCGTCAGCACCGGCTTGGCGCGCATCTGGCTGAAGTACTCCCACAGCCGCGGCAGCAGGCAGCCGACCAGCGACACGAACAGCAGCACGTAGATCGCGGAGAACCAGAAGCTGCCGTAGACGGCGTAGAACCCGCCCTTGTCGAGCAGGCGCCCCCACCAGCCGTTGTCGGCGATGAACTCGTCCACCTTCAGCGAGTTCAGCGACCGCTGGGGCAGCAGCGCTCCGGGCAGCGCGCCCAGCGCGAGCAGGAACAGCAGCGTCAGGGCCGTGCGCATGGCGGTGAGACCGCGCCACGTGTTGCGCAGGAAGGCGAGTGCGTTCTTCATCTACAGCGGCAGCTTCAGGTCGTTGACCACGGAGACGCGCAGCCAGCCGACGAAGTCGCCCCACAGGCCCGTGACGAGCGCGAGGCCGACCATGATCAGCAGCACGCCGCCGAAGATCTGCACGCCGCGGACGTGGGTGCGCAGCCAGCCGGTGACACGCACCGCCCAGCGGGCGCCGACGGCGATCAGCACGAACGGCAGGCCGAGGCCGAGGCAGTAGGCGAGCACGAGGACCGCGCCGCGGGCCGTGGACGAGCCGACCTCCGTGCCGCGGGCGAGCGCGAGGACGCCGGCGAGCGTCGGGCCGATGCACGGGGTCCAGCCGAGCGCGAAGACGCCACCGAGCAGCGGGGCGCCGATGAGGCCCGCGCGCGGGCGCCGGTGCAGCCGGACGTCGCGCTGGAGCGCGGGGACCAGGCCGATGAAGACCAGGCCCATCGCGATGGTGATGACACCGCCGATGCGCTGGAACACGTCCTCGTTGAGCCACAAGGTGTCCACGAGCCCGAGGACGGCGAACGACGTGAGCGAGAAGACGACCGTGAACCCGAGGACGAACAGCAGCGCGGCACCCGTGACCCGCCAGCGGCCCGCCTTCGGCGACTCACCGTCCTGCACGGCCGGGGCCTCGGCGCCGACCAGGCCGGCGAGGTACGCGAGGTAGCCGGGGACGAGCGGCACGACGCACGGGGACGCGAACGAGATCGCGCCCGCCAGGAGTGCGACACCGGTGGCCAGCAGCAGCGGCCCCGAGGTGGCCAGCTCCGTCCAGTGGTTCACGCGCTCCAGAGTAGGTACTGCCCACGAGGGGGCGGGCACCGGAACCCATTAGCGGAGGCCCAGGTCACACCCATTCACCGTCACTTGGCATTACGAACGGTAATCACAAATGGGAAATAGTTGTTAAAGCACCCTTGTGGGTGACAACTGAGGTACTTAACGTTCCTCCATGCGCTCAACTCGGCTGATCTTGCCCGCGCTCACGATGGGTTTCGTGGTCGTAGTCGCACCGCTGCCCCACGGCGCGGCACCCGCGGAGGCCGCCCCGGCCCCGGTCACCTCCCAGATCGTCCGCGAGGTGTTCTCCCCGGACGGCACCATCAGCAAGGTCGTCGCAGCGAACCCGAAGTCGCAGAGGACGAAGGCGAACCTCCGGGTCGCCGCGACCGTGGACACGGTGCAGGAGACCGGCTCCACCGACGCCCGGTTCGACCTGGTGTTCGTCGGCGACGGGTACACCAGCGAGGAGTTGGGCCTCTTCCACGAGCACGTGCTGAGCAAGTGGGCCGAGCTGTCGGCGGTCGAGCCGTTCCGGTCGTACAAGGACTACTTCAACGTGTGGCAGGTCAACGCCGTGTCGATCGACTCGGGCGTGGACAACAACCCGCAGGGCACCGACGAGAAGCGCACCGCACTGGACATGGGTTTCTGGTGCAAGGGCACGACCCCGACCACGGAGCGGCTGCTCTGCCTGAACGAGGCCGAGGCGAACAAGTACGCCGCTCTCGCGCCCGCCGCCGACCAGGTCATCGCGCTCGGCAACACCACCAAGTACGGCGGCGCGGGCGGCGGTGTCGCGACCGCGGCGGGCGGCAACGCCCAGGCGGGCCAGATCGTCGTGCACGAGCTGGGCCACTCGATCGGCCACCTCGCCGACGAGTACTTCTCGCCCGGCACCTACACCGGCGCCGAGCCCTCCGAGATCAACGCGTCGAAGCTCGCCGACGGCTCCAAGTGGGCGAGGTACCTCGGCCAGCCGACGCCGGACGGTGGCGTGGTCGGCGTGTTCGAGGGCTCGAAGTACTACGGCACCGG
>DATMCA010001613.1:0-2458 GCA_035559015.1 Umezawaea sp.
GTCGGGCATCCGCGCGAGCATCTGCCCGGCCCGGTACCCCGACGCGGCGGTCCAGTCGGCCGCCATCACCGGCGGGATCTCCGCGCCGGCCTCGGTGAGCGCCGCCCGCCAACCCTCGATCCGGCCGATCGCGTCGAACCAGTCCGACGGGCCCGACACGTGCCACACCGTCGAGTGCCCGGCGTCGAGCAGGAACCTCGTCGCGTCACGGGCGCCGGCCGCCTGGTCCACCGTGACCAGCGCGGCGGGCCGGGCGGGATCGCCGTCGATCGTGACCAGCGGCACATCGGCGGGCAGGTGGTCCAGGGCCTCGTTGGCCGACGCCACCGGCGCTATCACCACGATCCCAGCGACCCGCTGGTCGAGGTGCTGCTCCACGGCGCGCCCGATCGAGTGCCGGTCCAGCACGCTGACGTTGCCCACGCTCACCGTGAACCCGGCCTCGGCCGCGGCGTTCTCGAACGCCACCAGCAACGACGCGGGCCCGTAGAGCGTCGAGTTCTGCGCCACCACGCCCAGGACCTGCGACCGGCCCGTGACCAGGGCTTTCGCCGCGCGGTTCGGCCGGTAACCCAGCTCGGAGATCGCCGCCCGCACCCGGTTGCGCGTCTGCTCGCACACGTTCGGATGCCCGTTGAGCACCCGCGACACGGTCTGGTGCGACACGCCCGCCAGGCGTGCCACGTCCGTCATCGCCGGCTCCCGCGTCACCTTGTCCACCGGCACATGTTATCGATCACATCGCCGAACTGCGGCAATGACGCCCGGACGCGCGATCCGCGCCACGTTCCGCACCCCTCGGAATGGCCGGGCACAAGACTGGCGTTGGCCCCTGAGGGGGATCTTCGGCCGGTCGACGTTGGGAGCACAGGCGCATGACGGCACCGCTGACCAGGAAGCAGTTGGGCCTCCGCTCGGATCGGGGTCCCGTCCTGCTGGCGGTGATGCTGACCACCGGGCTGGTCGCGCTGGACAGCACGATCATCGCGACCGCGGTGCCCTCCATCGTGGAGGACGTCGGCGGGTTCTCGCAGTTCCCGTGGCTGTTCTCGATCTACCTGCTCACCCAGGCCGTGACGGTGCCGCTGTACGGGAAGTTCGCGGACATCCTCGGGCGCAAGCCGGTGATGTTCTTCGGCATCGGCGTGTTCCTGCTCGGCTCGGTGCTGTCCGGCGCGGCGTGGAGCATGCCCGTGCTGATCGCCGCCCGCGCGATCCAGGGCATCGGCGCGGGCGCGGTGCAGCCGATGAGCATCACGATGCTCGGCGACCTCTACACCGTCGAGGAACGGGCCAAGGTCCAGGGCTACGTGACCAGCGTGTGGGCCGTGGCGTCGCTGATCGGGCCCGCGCTGGGCGGCGTGTTCTCCGACTACCTCTCCTGGCGGTGGATCTTCTTCGTCAACGTGCCGCTCGGCGCGGTCGCGGTGGTGTTCCTGGCGCTGCGGTTCAAGGAGAACGTGGTCAAGCAGGTGCACAAGGTCGACTACCTCGGCGCCGCGCTGCTCACGCTCGGCCTGCCGCTGGTGCTGCTCGGGCTCCTCGAAGGTGGGGTCGCCTGGGCGTGGGGGTCGTGGCAGAGCCTGCTGGTGTTCGGCGTCGGCGGTGCGGTGCTGGTGGTGTTCGTGCTGGTGGAACGCCGGGTCGCCGAGCCGATCCTGCCGCTGTGGGTGTTCGGCCACCGCACGCTGAACGGCGGCAACCTGACGGCGCTGATCGTCGGCGCGCTGCTGATGGGGCTGACGTCGTACCTGCCCACGTTCGTCGAGGGCGTGCTCGGCACGGGAGCGCTGGTCGCCGGGTTCGCGCTGGCCGCGCTGACGTTGGGGTGGCCGATCTCGGCGGCGATGGCCGGGCGGGTCTACATGCGGATCGGGTTCCGGGACACGTCGCTGATCGGCAGCGCCTTCGTCATCGCGGGCGCGGTCGCGATCGCGTTCCTGTCCGAGGGGTCGGCCGTGTGGGAGGCCGCCGCGGGGTCGTTCGTGATGGGCGTCGGGCTCGGGCTGGTGTCCAGCCCCACGGTGATCGCCGTCCAGTCGACCGTGGGCTGGGAGCGCCGGGGCGTGGTGACCGCGACCAACATGTTCAGCCGCTCGCTGGGCAGCGCCGTGGGGGTCGCCGTGTTCGGCGCCATCGCCAACTCGACCCTCGCCGCCCGGTTCGCCCAGCCGCCCGCCGACATCGCGGACCGACTGCCGTCGAGCGTGGACGCCACCACCATCGTCCTGGGCGGTCACGCCGACCCGACGTCACCCGTCGTGACGTTCGTGCGGAGCGCGCTGGCCGACGCGACGCACAACGTGTTCCTGGCCCTGCTGGTGATCGCCTCGTGCAGCGCGCTGACCGTTCTGCTCATGCCGCGCCGCACGAAGGAAATCACCTTCGTCTGACATTCTTTCCCGCGCCGGCCGAGCGTGTCATCAAGAAGTCGAATGAGCGATTCGGTAACGCGGGG
>DATMCA010001614.1:0-3535 GCA_035559015.1 Umezawaea sp.
CCCCGCGTGTGGTGCGGCGTTCCGCGACTGGCTGCGGAAGCGCTACGGCGGCCTCGACCGGCTGAACCACGCGTGGAACACGACGTTCTGGTCGCACACGTTCACCGACTGGGAGCAGGTGCCGCCGCCGAACGCGCTGTCCGAGCACTGGCGCGGGCCGAACCACACCGCGTTCCAGGGGATCACCCTGGACTACAGGCGGTTCACGTCCGACGCGCTGCTCGGCGCGTTCCTCGCGGAGAAGGCCGCGATCCGCGAGCACGTGGCCGACACGCCCGTCACGACGAACCTCATGGGCCTGTACCAGCCGATCGACTACCACCGGTGGGCCCCGCACCTGGACTTCGCGTCCTGGGACAACTACCCGCCGGAGGACCCGTCCCCCGCCCGCACGGCCGCGCGGATGGCGTTGGCGCACGGGCTGGTCCGCGGGCTGAAGGGCGGGGATCCCTTCTGGGTCATGGAGCAGACGCCGTCGACCACCGCGAGCCGGGACGTGAACGCGGTCAAGCGGCCCGGTGTGCTGCGGCTGTGGTCGTGGCAGTCGGTGGCGCACGGGGCCGACGCGGTCCTGTACTTCCAGATGCGCCAGTCGCGCGGGGCGTGCGAGAAGTACCACGGGGCCGTGCTGGACCACGCGGGCCGGACCGACACGCGCGTGTTCCGCGAGGTCGCCGCGCTCGGTGCCGAGTTCGCGCGGGTCGGTGACGCGGTGCTGGGCGCCCGGACACCGGCGCGCGTGGCGCTGGTGGTGGACTGGGACAGCTGGTGGGCGGTCGAGATGTCCGACGGGCCGAACCGGAACGTGCGGTACGTCGACGTGCTCGCCGCGTACCACCGCGCGCTCTGGCAGGCGAACGTGCCGCTGGACGTGGTGCCGGTGACGGCCGACCTCCGCGGCTACGACGTGGTCCTCGCGCCGTTGCTGCACATGGTGAAGGACGACCTCGCCGAACGGGTGTGGGACCTGGTGGACCGCGGCGGCTCGTTCCTGGCGACGGTGCTGTCCGGGCGGGTGGACGAAGACGACAACGCGTTCCTCGCCGACGTCCCGGGGCCGTTCGCGGGACTGTTCGGGCTCAGGGTGGACGAGACCGACGCCCAGCGGCCCGACGTGGTGAACCCGGTGGCGCTGGGGGATTCCGAGCACGGTGCCCGGCACGTGTTCGAGGTGGTCGTGCCCGAGCCGTCGACGGAGGTGGTCGGGACCTACGGCGCCGACTTCTACGCCGGGACTCCGGCGGTCACGCGCGCCGCGCGGGGGCGGGGAAGTGCCTGGTACGTGGGAACCCTGCTCGACGACGACGGGGTCGCGGCGGTGGTGCGGTCGGTGCTGGACGAGCACGGGCTGGTCGGGCCGCTGGCCGACGTGCCGGACGTCGAGGTCGCCGAGCGCGTCACGGCGGACGGGGTGCGGCACCTGTTCCTGTTGAACCACAGCGGGTCCGGCGTCACCGTTCCGTGCCCGGCCGACGGCGTCGACCTGCTCGGCGGCGGCGCGTGGGCCGCCGGGGACGAACTGGAACTCGCCCCGACGGCCGTGGTCCTGCTGCGCTGTCAGTAGATCCGCCTGCCCTTCTCGTCGGGCACGCCGGACTTGCGCCGGAAGTAGGTGTTCACCTGGTCGCGCCACTCGGTCGCGCACCGGAGTTGCTCGCGGAGCAGGTCGGTGACGCGGTCGAACGCGGGCCCGGGAACCCGGCCCTCCAGCGCCGCCCAGGTGGCGGCCATCCGCCGGACCTCGTCGTGGCCGTCGAAGTGGGTGTCGTAGATGTGCTGGACGACCGTGGTGCCGGAGTGCAGGACGTGGCCGTACGGGACGTGGTGGAAGAACAGCAGGAGTTCGTCCGGGCAGGTGTCGGTCGACTCGTAGACGTCCCGCCACGGTTGCGGGAACTGGCCGGTGAAACCGGTTCCGGTCGCCCGCGTGCGGTCCACGCCGACGCCGTCGCGGTCGGCGAAGTGGTAGGTGCCCCAGGGGGAGTACTCGTAGCCGTCGACGTCCGGCCCGTAGTGGTCGCCGGGGTGCACCATGAAACCCACGCCGAGCGGCGCGGTGTAGCGCTCGTAGGTGAGCCACGAGCCGTCCATCATCCCGTGCAGGCCTTCCCGCACGGTCGGGTCGGCGAACGTCAGGCCGATCCACTCGTCCAGCACCTCCTCGGAGGTCAGCCGGTCGTCCCACGCCAGCCTGCCGAACCCGTAGAGGTTGGCCTGCGCCAACGGGTGGCCCGTCCAGAACCGGTCGTCGCCGACGTTGGACACGGCCACCAGACCGCCCGTGGGCGCGCCCGTGCGGCCCCCGGCGATGTCGGCGACCGTGCGGTCCCCGCCCCAGGGCCGGAACGCCAGCATGTCCCGCCACAGCGGCACGAGGTAGCAGACGTGCCTCTGGTGCCCGGTGTACTCCTGGGTCACCTGGAACTCGACGGCCAGCCGGGTGCCGGGCATCGACGCGATCACCGGCGACACCGGTTCACGCGGCTGGAAGTCGATCGGACCGGCCTTCACCTGGAGGACCACGTTGTCGTCGAAGCGGCCGTCCAGCGGGGCGAAGTGGTCGTGCGCCGCCCGCGCGCGGTCGGTGGAGCGGTCGCGCCAGTCCTGGCGGTGGTCGTACACGAACGCGCGCCAGAACACCGTGCCGCCGAACGGTTTCAGCGCTCGGGCCAGCACGTTCGCCCCGTCGGCGTGGTCGCGGCCGTAGGCGAACGGGCCGGGCTGGCCCTCGGAGTCGGCCTTGACGACGTAGCCCGCGAAGTCCGGGACCGCGGCGTAGACGGCGGCCGTGGTGCGGGCCCACCAGGCCTCGACCGCGGGGTCGAGCGGGTCGGACGTGGGCAGACCGCCGAGCGTCATCGGCGCGGCGAAGCCGACCGACAGGCTCACCCTGATCCCGTGCGGGCGGAACACCTCGGCCAGCCGGGCCACGTCGGGCAGCAGGTCCGTCAGCAAGCGGGCCTCGGTGCGGTGCACGTTGACGTTGTTGAGGCCCACCCGGTTGATCCCGATCGAGCCGAGCAGCCGGGCGTACGCGGCGACCCGGCCGAGGTCGGCGCGCACCACACCGTTGTCGTAGAACAGGGATCCGCCCGAGTAGCCGCGTTCGACCTGGCCCATCACCGGGTGGACGTCGACGTTGTCCCAGTGGTCGAGCATCCGGATCGACTGCCGGGGCGCGACCTCCTCGGTCCAGGTTCCGGTGAACGCGGCCTCGCCCTTGCGCACGACGTGGTGGAAGCCGTAGAGCAGGCCCGCGCCGCCGGTCGCCCGGACGGTGGTGGTCGTCGTGGAGCGCTCCACGACGAACGCCTCGGGATCACCGCCGGGGTCCGGCTCGCACACCAGGTCCAGGTCGACCGGGTCGCTGTCTCCGACCAGGTCGGCGGACGCCCGTCGCACCTCATCGCGAACGGTGTCGACGACCGGCCCGTCCCCGGTGACGCGGACGCGCCGGGAACCCAGCGCGCGCAGGGCGAACGGGGGCAGCCACGCCGGATCCGTCGATTCGTTCATGCACTGAACTTAAACAGGG
>DATMCA010001615.1:0-5522 GCA_035559015.1 Umezawaea sp.
CGGGGCGTTGAGGCTGGCGCACCGGCAGGCCTCGCTGGAGGAGTTGGGGCAACTGTCGGAGCCCCAGATGACCAAGGACGCTGTTGCCGGGCGCATACGGCGCTTGCTGGCCATGGCGGACAAGCGGGCCAAGGACCTTGGGATGGACGATACGGAGTCGGCGGTCACGGCCGACATGCTTGAGGCTGAGGTGTAGGTGTTGCCGCCCGGTGGTTGCCGGGGTTGAAGCACTCGGCTGGGAGTTCCGGCTTGTCTGGCGGGTCGTTTGTCGGGTGCGGCGTGTTCGGCCGAGCGGGTGGGAGTTTCAGCGTGGTCGGGTGGGCGCGTGGGGGTTCCGGCGTTGCCGGTTGGGCGGGTGGGAGTTTCGGCGCGATTGGTTGGGCGCATGGGAGTTCCAGCGTGAGTGGCCGGGCGGGTGGGAGTTCCAGCGTGGGTGGCCGATTTGACTTGGGGGCCCCTCTTTTTGGCGCTAGTCGGCCCAAAACGGCAGGCTGAACAGCTGACGGCCGATTGAGTTTAGCGCCAAAAACCCCAAGTAAAATCGGCCACAGTCCAGAGCCGCGTCTCGCTTTTTGCAGTGGGTCGCCAGGTATGCGTGTGGCTTCGCAGTGGTCGGGAAGTGTTCTGCCGCAACAAGTCTGACCGACTAAATCTGGCGACCCACCACCAACCGGCGCACTGACCGGGCTTTAAAGCGTGGCCGATTTTACTTGGGGGATTCGACCCTTAAAATTAGTCGGGCGGCAAGCTTTCCATCTGCCGTTTTGGCCCGACTAAGGGTCGAATCTAGGGGCCCCAAGTCAAATCGGCCACACCACCGCCGGAACCCGCGCCCGCCGACCTGAATGCGCTGGAGCCCACGCCCACCCAACCGAGCGCCCCGAAACCCGCGCCCACCCCGCCGCGCCCACCAAAACCCGCGCTCGCCCGCCGGCCACGCCGAAACCATCAACCTCCACCATGCGGAATAGTCATTCTGCCCTGCGGAGTTCCCCTGCCTGGCGGTTGCCCACCCCCACCCGTCCACCGACACTGGAACGGCCATCCGGGTGCTCACCCCTCGGGATTAACACCCCCGCAACCTGGATTTTCTTGCTCGATCAAGAGATCCTGTAGGTCCACGTGACCAGGGCCGCAGCGATGGGGATAGTCTGGCCGTGGCTGACTGAAAGCCCATCCGTACGCCCTGGCGCATCCGCCAGTCGAGTATCGAGGAGACGTACCGTGACGGTTCGCGTAGGTGTCAATGGTTTCGGCCGCATCGGTCGCAACTTCTGGCGCGCCGTTCAGGCCAGTGGGCACGACATCGAGATCGTCGCGTTCAACGACCTCGGTGACGTCAAGACCATGGCTCACCTGCTCAAGTACGACAGCATCCTCGGGCGTCTCCCCTTCGACGTGGCGGTGAACGACGAGGGCATCGCGGTCGACGGCAAGACCATCAAGGCGCTGGCCGAGCGCGACCCCGGCAAGCTGCCGTGGAAGGACCTGGGCGTCGACGTCGTCGTCGAGTCCACCGGTTTCTTCACCGACGCCAACGTCGCGCGCAAGCACGTCGACGAGGGTGGCGCGAAGAAGGTCATCATCTCCGCTCCGGCGAAGAACGAGGACCTCACGGTCGTGCTGGGCGCGAACGAGGACAAGTACGACGGCTCGCAGACCGTCATCTCCAACGCCTCGTGCACCACGAACTGCCTCGCGCCGCTGGCGAAGGTCCTGCACGACACCTTCACCATCGAGCGTGGCCTCATGACCACGATCCACGCGTACACGCAGGACCAGAACCTCCAGGACGCGCCGCACAGCGACCTCCGCCGTGCGCGCGCCGCCGCGTTGAACATCGTGCCGACGTCGACCGGTGCCGCGAAGGCCATCGGCCTCGTGCTCCCCGAGCTCAAGGGCAAGCTGGACGGCTACGCGCTGCGCGTGCCGATCCCCACCGGCTCCGCGACCGACCTGACCGTGACGCTGGGTCGCGAGACCACCGTCGAAGAGGTCAACGCCGCCTACAAGGCCGCCGCGGAAGGCGCGCTCAAGGGCTACCTGCGCTACAACACCGACCCGATCGTGTCCTCGGACATCGTGACGGACCCGGCGTCGTGCATCTTCGACGCGCCGCTGACCAAGGTCATCGGCGACCAGGTCAAGGTCGTCGGCTGGTACGACAACGAGTGGGGCTACTCCAACCGCCTCGTGGACCTCGTCAACCTCGTCGCCTCCAAGCTCTGAGGACACGATGAAGACTCTTAGCGACCTGCTCGCCGAGGGTGTGTCGGGTCGGCGCGTCCTCGTGCGCGCCGACCTGAACGTTCCCCTTGACGGCACTCCATCTGATTCCCGCCCAGGCGGGGCGATCACCGACGACGGCCGAGTCCGCGCGTCGGTGCCCACCCTGAAGGCGCTCACCGAGGCCGGTGCCCGCGTCCTCGTGGCCGCCCACCTCGGCCGCCCGAAGGGCGAGCCGGACCCGAAGTTCTCCCTCGCGCCCGTCGTGGCGCGGCTGGGCGAGCTGCTCGGGGCCCCGGTGGAGATCGGCACCGAGGCCGGTGCCGAGGGCACCGTGGTGCTGCTGGAGAACATCCGCTTCGACGCCCGCGAGACCAGCAAGGTCGACGCGGAGCGCGAAGCCCTCGCCGACGAGTTGGCCGCGAAGGCGGACGCGTTCGTCTCCGACGGCTTCGGCGTCGTGCACCGCAAGCAGGCGTCGGTCTACGACGTGGCGAAGAAGCTGCCCGCCTACGCGGGTGGCCTCGTGCTGTCCGAGGTCCAGGTGCTGCACAAGCTCACCGAGGACCTGAAGCGCCCGTACGTCGTGGTGCTCGGCGGTGCGAAGGTGTCGGACAAGCTCGGCGTCATCGCGAACCTGCTGTCCAAGGTCGACCGGCTCCTCGTGGGCGGCGGCATGGCGTACACCTTCCTCAAGGCCCAGGGCCACGAGGTCGGCAACTCGCTGCTCCAGGCCGACCAGCTCGACCAGGTGCGCGGCTTCCTCGCCGAGGCGGAGGAGCGCGGCGTGGAACTGGTGCTGCCGGTCGACGTGCTGGCCGCGACGAAATTCGCGCCCGACGCCGAGTTCGAGGTCGTCGACGCGACCGCGATCCCGGCCGACCGCGAGGGCCTGGACATCGGCCCGAGGACCCGCGAGCTGTTCGCGTCCAAGCTGGCCGACGCGGCCACCGTGTTCTGGAACGGCCCGATGGGCGTGTTCGAGTTCGAGTCCTTCGCCGGTGGCACGCGCGCCGTCGCCGAGGCGCTCGTCGCGAGCGACGCGTTCACCGTGGTCGGCGGCGGCGACTCGGCCGCGGCCGTGCGCGCGCTGGGCCTCCCCGAGGACGGCTTCTCGCACATCTCCACCGGTGGTGGGGCCTCCCTGGAGTTCCTTGAGGGCAAGGAACTCCCCGGCGTTTCCGTTTTGGAGCAGTGATGGCCTCCCGTCTGCCGCTCATCGCGGGCAACTGGAAGATGAACCTCAACCACCTCGAGGCCATCTCCCTGACGCAGAAGATCGCGTTCTCGCTGCCGGAGAAGTACTACGCCAAGGTCGAGGTGGCGGTGCTCCCGCCGTTCACCGACATCCGCAGCGTGCAGACGCTGACGGACGGCGACAAGCTGCTCCTCAAGTACGGCGCGCAGGACATCTCCGCGTTCGACTCCGGTGCCTACACCGGTGAGATCTCGGGCCTGATGCTCGCGAAGCTCGGCTGCTCCTACGTCACCGTGGGCCACTCCGAGCGCCGCGAGTACCACGACGAGTCGGACGAGCTGGTCAACCGCAAGGTGAAGGCCGCGCTCAAGCACGGGATCACGCCGATCCTGTGCGTCGGCGAGCAGTTGGACGTCCGCGAAGCGGGCGACCACGTGGCGCACTGCAACAACCAGCTCGTCGAAGGCCTCAAGGGGCTCTCCGGCGAGGAGGTCGCCAAGGTCGTCGTCGCCTACGAGCCCGTGTGGGCCATCGGCACCGGCCGCGTCGCCAGCTCGACCGACGCGCAGGAGGTCTGCGCCGCGATCCGCGTCCAGCTCGCCGAGAAGTACGGCGAGGAGGTCGCGGCCGTCGTGCGGGTGCTCTACGGCGGTTCGGTGAAGTCCGGCAACATCGGCGAGCTCATCGCGCAGAAGGACATCGACGGCGCACTCGTGGGCGGCGCGAGCCTCCAGGCGGACGAGTTCACCAAGCTGTGCGCGCTCGCCGCGGGCGGCCCTCTACCCTGATCCCCAACATTCCCTTTTTCCACAGGGTGGGTCCACGTTCGGCAGTTGAACCGGTACTCTGTGGCGTCAACTGCCTGACAGCGAGGAAGAAATGATCCTGTTCCTTCAGATCCTTTTGATCGTCTCCAGCCTGCTGCTGATCCTGCTGGTCCTGCTTCACCGCGGCCGTGGCGGCGGTCTGTCCTCGCTGTTCGGTGGCGGCATGCAGTCGAGCCTGTCCGGTTCCAGTGTCGTGGAGAAGAACCTGGACCGCCTGACGCTGTTCGTCGGCGCGGTGTGGGTCATCGCCATCGTCGGGATCGGGCTGCTCATCAAGGTCAGCTGACCTCGGTCTATCAGGCGCAGGACAACCACGTGGTGGGGGTGTAAGGGTCGATGGCTGGTGGTAACGCGATTCGCGGTACCCGCGTCGGCGCAGGTCCGATGGGTGAATCGGAGCGCGGTGAGTCCGCGCCCCGGAATCGGGTCTCGTACTGGTGTGCGAACGGGCACGAGTCACGGCCGTCGTTCGCGATGGAGGCGGACATCCCCGAGGTCTGGGACTGCCCGCGCTGCGGGCTCCCGGCCGGCCGGGATGAGCAGGCCCCGCCTGCTCCTCCGCGCAACGAGCCGTACAAGACTCACCTGGCGTACGTGAAGGAACGGCGTTCCGACGCCGACGGCGAAGCGATCCTCCAGGAAGCGCTCACCAAGCTGCGCAAGCAGCGCGAAGTGCCGTAATTCGGACGACGCGAAGGCCCGCACCTTTCGAGGTGCGGGCCTTCGTCGTGTGTTGGGCCGAATGCGCGTGCATTCGCACGAGCGGCGCGAAATTCGGTTCCACATCGAATTCGACGCGGAACCGATCCGCTAGTTCTTGGCGGGCAGTCGCAGTGCGCTGAACTGGCGGCGCAGCATCGTCGCGCCGATGAGGATGAAGAACACCAGCACCACGAGCGTCGACGACGTCCCGCTGGTGCCGCTCGTCAAGGACACGTCGACGTTGCCGACGAGCAGGATGTCGCACTGGGCCCGGATGACGTGGCGGCCGGGCTCGATCGTGCCGAACTCGACGGGCGAGCTGAACCGGCCCGAGCTGTCGGCCTTCGCCGTGCCGACGTTCTCGTCCTGCGAGGTCAGCTTGACCTCCGACCCCGGCGCGCAACCGGTACCGGTCGCGTTGAGGTCGTCACCCGGCTGGATGTTGTCCTTGTCCAGCGTCAGGGCACCGTCCGCGTCGATCACGTTGGCGGTCGACTTCGTGCTGCTGGTCGGCGCCGACGACGAACCGGAGTCCGTCGTGGTGGTCGTGGTGTCCGTCGTCGTGGTGA
>DATMCA010001616.1:0-5446 GCA_035559015.1 Umezawaea sp.
CAGGCCGAACACCATGCAGGTGTACATGGTCGCCATCAGGGCCGTGGCGACCAGCAGTCCGCCCCAACCCCCTTGTGCCAGGCCGAAGTTCCAGCCTGCGAAGTCACCGGAGATCACGTACGAGACGCCGAGGCCCGCCAGGAGCACCCAGCCCGCCGCACCTCGCTTCAACTGCCGGTGTTCCAGGTAGTCCTCGCCCACCTTCTGGTAGGCCACGTGTTTGCGTCCCTCGGCGGCCACAGCACTCCCTATTGGAGTCGGGGTAGTCCTTTGACAGGGACTTGAGAGTGGTCCCGGTCACGTGGGAGTGTCAAGCGTCCAAACGCGTGTCTAGCTGCGTAACGCTTGCGTTGACACGACTGTTGCGTCCGTGTAGCAATAGTCCTCAATGGTTCCGCATTAGACCATTAGGGAAGGGAACCTGGATGCACAGCGAGGGTTTGCTCAGCGTGGTCGAACTCCGTTCGCACGTGGAGGCGGGCACGATCGACACCGTGCTGGTCGCCATCGTCGACATGCAGGGCCGCCTCCAGGGCAAGCGCTGCGCCGCGCGGTACTTCGTCAACGAGGTGCTGTCGCACGCCACCGAGGGGTGCAACTACCTGCTGGCCGTCGACGTCGACATGAACACCGTCGGCGGCTACGCGATGTCCTCGTGGGACACCGGGTACGGCGACTTCGTGATGAAGCCCGACCTGAGCACCCTGCGCCGCCTCCCGTGGCTGCCCGGCACCGCGCTGGTGATGTGCGACGTGCAGTGGGAGAACGGCGACCCGGTCACCGCCTCGCCCCGGCAGGTCCTGCGCCGCCAGCTCGACCGGCTCGCCGAGCGCGGCCTGCGCGCGTTCGTGGGCACGGAGCTGGAGTTCATCGTCTTCAACGACACCTACGAGCAGGCCTGGGACAAGGCCTACCACGGCCTCCAGCCCGCGAACCAGTACAACGTCGACTACTCGATGCTGGGCACCGGCCGGATCGAGCCCCTGCTGCGCGACATCCGCGTCGGCATGGAGGGCGCCGGGATGCAGGTCGAGTCGGCCAAGGGCGAGTGCAACCCCGGCCAGCACGAGATCGCGTTCCGCTACACCGAGGCCCTGGCCACGTGCGACAACCACAGCATCTACAAGACCGGTGCGAAGGAGATCGCCGCGAACCACGGCAAGAGCCTGACGTTCATGGCGAAGTACAACGAGCGCGAGGGCAACTCGTGCCACATCCACCTGAGCCTGCGCACCGACGACGACAAGCCCGCGTTCGCCGGTGACGAGCCGCACGGGTTCTCCAAGCTGATGGAGCACTTCCTCGCCGGGCAACTCGCCCACCTGCGCGAGCTGACGTACTTCCTCGCGCCGAACATCAACTCCTACAAGCGGTTCGTGCCCGGCAGCTTCGCGCCGACGGCCGTGGCCTGGGGTCGGGACAACCGGACGTGCGCGCTGCGGGTCGTCGGCCACGGCCAGTCGCTGCGGTTCGAGAACCGGGTGCCCGGCGGCGACGTGAACCCGTACCTGGCCGTCGCGGCGCTGATCGCGGCCGGGCTCAAGGGCGTCGATGCCGAGCTGGCGCTGGAGGAACCGTTCTCCGGCAACGCCTACAGCTCCGGCCGCGAGACCGTGCCGACGACGCTGCGCGGCGCGGCGGACCTGCTGGCCGGGAGCGAGCTGGCCCGCGAGGCGTTCGGCGACGACGTGGTCGACCACTACCTCAACGCCGCGAAGGTCGAGCTGACCGCGTTCGACGCCGCCATCACCGACTGGGAGCGCGTGCGTGGCTTCGAACGGCTCTGAGCCCCTGATCGGGTTGACCACGTACCTGGAGCCCGTGCGCTTCGGCCTGTGGGACACCAGGGCCGCCGTGCTGCACCAGACCTACGTCGACTGCGTGCGCGCGGCCGGTGGCAACCCCGTGCTGCTCCCGCCCGGCGGCGACTGGCGGCCGGAGACGATCGGCTGGCTCGACGGGCTGGTGGTCACCGGCGGCGCGGACGTGAACCCAGCGGCCTACGGGCAGGAGCCGGGGCCGCTCACCGACGCGCCGCGGCAGAGCCGGGACGACTCGGAGTTCGCGCTCGTGCGGGCGGCGCTGTCGTCCGGGCTGCCGCTGCTCGGCGTGTGCCGGGGGATGCAGGTGCTCAACGTCGTGCTCGGCGGCACGCTGCACCAGCACGTGGAGGGGCACGTCAAGAGCCCTGGAGTGTTCGCCGAGACGTCGATCGACGTCGTGCGCGGCAGTGCGCTGGCGGCGGTCGTCGGCCCGCACACGACCGTGCAGTGCCACCACCACCAGGCGCTCGACGCGCTCGGCACCGGGCTGCGGGCCGTGGCCGCGGCGCCGGACGGGATCGTCGAGGGAGTGGAGCTGGAAGGCCCCGGATTCGTGCTCGGCGTGCAGTCGCACCCGGAGCAGGACATCGAGGACGTGCGGCTGTTCACCGCGCTCGTCCAGGCAGCGAAGGAGAGGGCCGGCAGGTGACCAGCACGTTCGACGTGATCAACCCCGCGACCGAGGAAGTGGTGCGCAGCGTTGACCTGACCTCGGTCGAGGAGACCGACGCGGCCATCGCGCGCGCCGAGAGGGCACTCGTGTCGTGGCGGGCTGTCACGCCCGCCGACCGCGGGCGGCTGCTGCGCCGGTTCGCCGACGCCGTGGACTCCGCGATCGAGGAGCTGGCCGCGCTGGAGGTGCTGAACTCCGGGCACACCATCGGCAACGCGCGGTGGGAGGCGGGCAACGTCCGCGACGTGCTGCACTACTACTCCGCCGCACCGGAACGCCTGTTCGGCAGGCAGATCCCGGTCGCGGGCGGCGTCGACATCACGTTCCACGAGCCGCTCGGCGTCGTCGGCGTGATCGTGCCGTGGAACTTCCCGATGCCGATCGCGGGCTGGGGTTTCGCGCCCGCGCTGGCGGCGGGGAACACGGTGGTGCTGAAGCCGGCCGAGCTGACCCCGTTGACGGCGCTCCGGCTGGGGGAGCTGGCCCGGGATGCGGGCATCCCGGAGGACGTCTTCCAGGTGCTGCCCGGCAAGGGTTCCGTGGTGGGCAACAGGTTCGTGACGCACCCGGCCGTGCGCAAGGTCGTGTTCACCGGGTCGACCGGCGTCGGCAAGCAGATCATGGCGGGCTGCGCGGACCAGGTGAAGCGGGTGACGCTGGAGCTGGGCGGGAAGTCGGCGAACATCGTGTTCGCGGACTCGGACCTGGAGAAGGCCGCCGCCACCGCGCCGTACGGCGTGTTCGACAACGCGGGCCAGGACTGCTGCGCGCGGTCGCGGATCCTGGTGCAGGACAGCGTGTACGACCGGTTCATGGAGCTGCTGGAGCCCGCCGTGAAGGGGGTCGTCGTCGGCGCGCCCGGTGACGAGAAGACCGAGATGGGGCCGCTGATCTCCGCCGCGCACCACGCCAAGGTGTCGTCGTACGTGCCGTCCGACGCGCCCGTGGCGTTCCGCGGCAGCGCTCCTTCGGGGCCGGGGTACTGGTTCCCGCCAACGGTTCTGGCCCCCGTGTCGCCCACGGACCCGGCCGCCGTCGAGGAGATCTTCGGCCCGGTCGTGTCGGTGCTGCGGTTCACCGACGAGGCCGACGCGGTCCGGCTGGCCAACGACAGCGAGTTCGGGCTGTCCGGGTCGATCTGGACCCGCGACGTCGGGCGCGCGTTGCGGGTCTCGCGCGGCGTCGAGGCCGGGAACCTGTCCGTCAACTCGCACTCGTCCGTGCGCTACTCCACGCCGTTCGGCGGGTTCAAGCAGTCCGGGCTCGGCCGCGAACTGGGACCGGACGCGCTCGACCCGTTCACCGAGACCAAGAACGTGTTCATCTCTTCCGAGGAGCAGAACTGATGGTACGACGGCTCGAAGACCGCGTCGCGGTGATCACCGGTGGTGGCAGCGGCATCGGACTCGCGTCCGCCCGCAGGCTGGCGTCGGAGGGCGCGCGGGTCGTGATCGTCGACGTCGACCGCGACGCGGGAGAAGCGGCGGCCAAGGAGGTGGACGGCAGGTTCCACCGGGTCGACGTGACGAACGAGGAGGACGTGCGCGCGCTCTACGCGGCCGTGCACGGGATGTTCGGGCGGATCGACGTGGCGTTCAACAACGCGGGCATCTCGCCGCCCGAGGACGACTCGATCCTGACCACCGGCATCGAGGCGTGGGAGCGGGTCAACCGGGTCAACCTCACCTCGGTGTACCTGTGCTGCAAGTACGTCATCCCGTACATGCTCGACGCGGGCAAGGGCTCGGTGATCAACACGGCGTCGTTCGTCGCCACGATGGGCGCCGCCACCTCGCAGATCGCCTACACCGCCTCGAAGGGCGGGGTGCTGGCGATGAGCCGCGAACTGGGCGTGCAGTTCGCCCGCGACGGCGTGCGGGTCAACGCCCTGAGCCCCGGCCCGGTCAACACGCCGCTGCTCAAGGAGCTGTTCGCGAAGGACGCCGAGCGGGCGGCGCGACGGCTCGTGCACGTGCCGCTCGGCCGGTTCGCCGAACCCGAGGAGATCGCCGCCGCGGTGGCGTTCCTGGCCAGCGACGACTCGTCGTTCATGACCGCGTCGAACTTCCTGGTCGACGGCGGCATCTCCGGCGCCTACGTGACCCCCTTGTAATGGTCCAGCCGTGGCAGGAGGCACCGTCCACAGCGGACGCCGCGGTGTTCCGGCCGGTCCGCGCGGGCAACGCGTTCGAGGAGACCGTCGAACGCCTGCTCCAGGCGATCCGGCTGGGCGTCGCGGTGCCCGGTGACCGCCTGCCCGCGGAACGCGAACTGGCCACCCGGCTCGGCGTGAGCCGGGTGACCCTGCGCGAGGCCATCAGGTCGTTGCAGCAGGCCGGGTACGTCGAGTCGCGCCGCGGCCGCTACGGCGGCACGTTCGTCAACGAGGTCCTGCCGCTGCCCCAGCCCACGTCGGACCGGGGCGGCGGCGCGGACCTCGCGGACGCGCTGACGTTGCGGCAGGTCCTCGAAGCGGGCGCCGCCGAAGCCGCCGCGAGCCGGTCGCTGGGCCAGAACGACCGCCGCAACCTGCGCGCCCGGCTCGCCGAGTGCGTAGCGGCGGACGTGGGGGAGTACCGGCGCCGCGACTCCCGGCTGCACCTGGCCATCGCCGAGGCGACCGGGTCGGCGTCGCTCACCGCCGCCGTCGCGGACGTGCGGATGAGGACCAACGAGCTGCTGGACGCCATCCCGCTGCTGGAGCCCAACCTGGCGCACTCCAACGAGCAGCACGAGCGGATCGTCACGGCCATCCTGGACGGGGACGCGGACGCCGCGCGCCGCGAGATGGCCGAGCACCTGTCGGGCACGGCCGCGCTGCTGCGGGGCTTCCTCAGCTAAGCATCTGGACAGAAGTGGTGTCTGTAACTCGCACGAGTTGACCTTGCCGCGAACGTGAAGAGCCTCGTCAGGTTGGATTGAGTTACCACACACAACACACCCGACGAGG
>DATMCA010001617.1:0-3046 GCA_035559015.1 Umezawaea sp.
CCGCGAGCATCGGGATCGTGGAGCGGCCGCTGGAGGGGACCACGGCCGCCGACCTGATGCGGGACGCGGACATCACGCTGTACTGGGCGAAGGCGGACGGCAAGTCCCGGTGGGCGTTGTACAACCCGGAGCGGAACGCACGGGAGGTCGCGCGGTTCACGTTGTCGGCGACGATGCCGGCGGCGTTGGAGCGGGACGAGTTCTACGTGGACTACCAGCCGCTGGTGAGGTTGGCGGACAGCAGGATCACCGGTGTCGAGGCCTTGGTCCGGTGGCAGCACCCGGAGTTCGGGCGGTTGGCGCCCGACCGGTTCATCGAACTGGCCGAGGAGACCGGGCTGATCGTGCCGCTCGGGCGGTGGGTGTTGCGGAAGGCCTGCGAAGAGGGTCGGCGGTGGTTGGAGGAGTTCGGGGATTCGGCTCCTTTCGTGTCGGTGAACCTGGCTGTTCGGCAAAGTCGGGATCCGGAGCTGGTGCGGGATGTGAAGCGGATCCTGGATGAGTGCGGGTTGCCGCCGCACCACTTGCAGTTGGAGCTGACCGAGAGCGCGATCATGGGGACGGCTGATGAGCCGTTGGAAGCCCTGCGGGCGTTGTCGGACATGGGTGTGCGGATCGCGATCGATGACTTTGGTACGGGGTATTCGAACCTTGCTTATTTGAAGCACCTGCCGGTGCATGAATTGAAGATCGCAGGGTCGTTCATGGAAGGGCTTCGGGCGGCGGACGAGGAAGACGCCGTGGATGCCCAGATCGTGTCGACCCTGGTGCAGTTGGCGCATGCTTTGGGGCTTGGGGTTACGGCTGAAGGGGTGGAGACGCCGTCCCAGGCCAAGCGGCTGCACCGAATCGGGTGCGACACCGGTCAGGGCTGGTTCTTCGCCCGGCCGGGTCGCCCCGAGGATGTTGATCATTTGTTGCGTGGGGGATTGTAGGGCGGGGATGTTTGGTGGCGGGAGTTCCGGCGGTGGGGCTGGGGCGGGCTCGGGTTCCAGCGGTGGTGTGGCCGATTTGACTTGGGGCCCCTGGATTTGCCCCTTTGTCGGGCCAAAAAGGGCAGGAGTGAAGCCCGCAGCCCGACTAATTCTAAGGGGCAAATCCCCCAAGTAAAATCGGCCACGGTTTTAGGACCCGGTTTGACTGCCGGTTGTGGCGGTGGGGTGGCCTAGGTCAGCAGTTTTGTCAGGATTGCGTCGAACTGTTTGAATTCTTCTGGTGTTAGTGGTGATAGTGATTCCGCCGCTACCTTTGCCACGATGTCTGCGCCTGCTTGTCGTAGTTGTTTTCCGTGTTCTGTTAGTTGGTGGTGGATTGCTCTGCCCGGGCCTGGGATGCGTTCGATCAGGCCCCTGTTGATCATTCTGGTGGCCAGTGTGCCGAAGGCCTGGTCGCTTTGGAACGTCAGTTGGGCCAGGTCGTGCAGTGAGGCTTCCGGGTTTTCGTGCAGGTGCCTGAGGGCGTCCCACTGGACGAGGCTGATGTCCAAGGTGGCCAGTTGGGCGGTCAGGGCGCGGTGGTGGCGCATCTGTAGGCGCTTGACGG
This sequence comes from Umezawaea sp., assembly GCA_035559015.1. Taxonomy (GTDB): domain Bacteria; phylum Actinomycetota; class Actinomycetes; order Mycobacteriales; family Pseudonocardiaceae; genus Umezawaea. The sequence goes on from DATMCA010001617.1 coordinate 1,543, forward strand.
AGAGGGCTACCTGGTGTGGGGGTCTGGGCATGGGGGAAGCTTAGTCCACTTGTTTAGGTAAGGATGTTGATATAAGGTTGTTGGTATGACCTCCTTCGAAGATCTTGGTTCTGGACGGCCCTTCCTGCTGCTGCACGGTGGTGGTGGGCCGATGACGGTGGCTGGGTTTGCCCGGTTGTTGGCTGAGCACGGGCGGGTGATCACGCCTGTGCACCCCGGGTACAACGGGACTGATCGGCCTGAAGGGCTGGTGACCATGCGTGGTCTTGCTGATCTTTACCTGGGGTTGCTCGAAGAGTTGGACCTGCGTGATGTGACGGTCGTCGGCAACTCGATGGGTGGGTGGATCGGTGCCGAGATGGCTGCGCAGGGGACTGAGCGGATCAGTGGGTTGGTGTTGGTGAACTCCGTCGGGCTGGAGGTTGAGGGGGAGTCGGTTGCGGATATCTTTCCGTTGTCGCCCGCTGAGTTGGCGAAGTTGAGCTTTCACGACCCGGCGAAGTTCACGCTCGACCCGGCGTCGTTGCCGGAGCCGCAGCGGGTGGCCATGGCGGCCAATCGGGCCGCGCTGGTCGTTTACGGGGCTGCGGGGATGACTGATCCGACGTTGCGTGATCGGCTGTCGAGCATCACGGTGCCCACCGCTGTCCTGTGGGGTGAGTCGGATGAGGTCGTGACGCCTGCTTATGGTCGGGCGTTCGCCGAGGCGATTCCCGGTGCTTCCTTCCGCCTGCTGCCGTCGACGGGGCACGTGCCGCAGGTCGAGACGCCGGAGTTGCTGCTCTCGGCCGTGGTGGAGTTCGCCGGTCAGACGGCGTAGTAGTCGCGTTCCGGCAGGCGCAGCCAGGTGTCGGGTGGGCCGGTGATCGAGCGGGCGTCGGTGGGTTTCAGGTCGACGTAGGCGAAGCAGTAGGCGATGGCGTGGTCCTCGTAGAAGCGTTCCAGCAACTGAGGGCTGTCGTCGTCCTCGTCGGGGCCGCCGCCGGGGAAGAGGTCGGAGCCCAGCCAGACGCCGTCGGCGACGACGCTGCCCTGGTCACCGCTCTTGGGGTTGGCGTACATGCCGTAGCAGGTGGTGTTGAACGAGAGGGCGGTCAGGACGCCCGGCGTGCTCGCGCCGTAGCCCCACGGTTGGAACAGGACGCAGCCGCCGGGGACGGTGGTGGCGGCCAGGACGAGGATGTCCTCGTCGGTCGGGACGTCGGCGGCGGTCAGGACTTCCGCGTCCAGTCGGCGAACGGCCTCGGCGACGTCGACGTCCGCGACGCAGGCGAGGCTGTAGCCGTCGTCGCGGTGTTCGCCGAGCACCGCGATCAGGCGTTTGCTCTCGGCCGCGATCGCCGCCTCGGCGGGGGTGAGGTTCGGGTCGTCGGCCGGGTCGGGGACCAGGTTGGGCACCGGAGTCGGCCACTCCGGTTTGCCGGGGGTCCAGCTCGCCATCTTCGAGCGCCAGTCGTCGGTCACGGCTCCCCATTTCTCCAGCGGGGGTCGAACCTACGCCGTT
>DATMCA010001618.1:0-8442 GCA_035559015.1 Umezawaea sp.
CTGGCCTACCAGGTCGGCACGTCCCCGTCGGCGTGGGGAACGCAGGCCGGGTCGGAGCCGCCGTCGATCAACAAGGCCCAGGCCGACGGTCGCGAGCACGTGGACGCGTCCGTGCGGCCCGCGTCGGCGATCCTGCCGACCAAGGGTTCCGCGCAGACCCTGACGCTGAGCCTCGACGTGCTGGGCCAGTCCCCCGGCACCCTCTCGGTGCCGCTCAAGGCCGTCGTGCCGCCCGGCTGGGGCTCGACGCTGCAACGGGCCCCGCTGCTGATCGAGTCGAAGCGCCTGCCGGTGCAGAAGACCGTGACGCTGCCGATCACCGTCCCGGCGAACGCCGCTCCCGGCACGTACCAGGTGAAGGTCACCGCGGGCGCGGTCACCAAGATCGCCACCGTGGAGATCCGGGCGGCGGGCAGCTGCGCGACCGTGGTGGGCGGCCAGTGCGCCGTGGACCTCGGCCGCGAGCGCAACCACGACGGCGCGGCCACGGTCTCCCAGTCCTCGCAGGGGGACTTCGACGGCGGCGGCTGGAGCTACGACGGCGACCTGCTGCCCCCGGCGGGCACGGTGGCCTGGGACGGCGTGACGTACTCGACCCCGGACCCCACCGGCACGGCGAACAACTTCGTCGAGACCCGCGGTCAGGCGGTGTTGCTGCCGCAGGGGAACTACAGCGCGATCAAGGTCGTTTCCGCGTCCCACAACGGTCCTGTGACAGGTGCGGTGACGCTGCGGTACGCGGACGGCACGAGCACGCAGGTGTCGGTGACGGTCGGCGACTGGGCGGGCTCGACGCCGCCCGGCAGCACGGTCGTGCTCGACATGCCGCACCGGATCAAGGCGGGCCAGGGCGTGGACGGACCGCCGGTGCGGCTGTTCGGCCAGTCGCTGCCCGTCGACCCGGCCAAGGTGCTCCAGTCGGTCACGCTGCCCGACGACCCCCGTGTGGAGGTGTACGCCGTCACCCTGGTCTGATGGGCGGTCCCCCGGCGTGAAGAGGTGGACCGAGCGTGGACCTGCACGTGACCCTGGACGGAAGACGTGATCTGACCGCCCAGATCTACCTGCAGGTCCGCGCCGCCATCCTGGACGGGCGGCTGCGGCCCGGCGAGGCCCTGCCGCCCACCAGGGAACTGGCGGCCGCGTTGTCGGTCGCCCGCAACACCGCCAACGCGGCGTACGAGAAGCTCGCGGCGGAGGGCTTCCTCACGAGCCGGGTCGGCGTCGGCACGTTCGTCAGTGACCTCCCGTTCCACGGCGAGGCGGAACCCGAGGTCCCCAACTCCCCGCTGCGCCCGAGGCCGATGTGGGACGGCATGCCCGACCCGCCGGACCTGTCGGCCATGAGCGCGAGGTACGACTTCCGGCCGGGCATGCCGGACGCCCGCCACTTCCCGTTCGCCACCTGGCGGGCCCTGATGTCGGGCCAGTTGCGCGACTCGGCGACCGGGCTCGGCATGTACGGCGAACCGCTGGGGCACGCGGGTCTGCGCGCCTCGATCGCCCGGCACATCGGAGTCTCGCGGGCCGTCCGGACCACCGCCGACGACGTCATGGTGACCGGCGGCGTGCAGCAGGCCGTGGACCTGATCGCACGGGTGATGCTCGCGCCCGGCGACGTGGTCGCCCTGGAGGACCCCGGCTACCCGCCGATCAAGCGGATGTTCCAGGCGATGGGCGTGCGGCTGGTGGGCGTGCCGGTGGACGCCGAGGGCCTGGTCGTGGACCGGCTGCCCGAGGACGCGAAGCTGGTGTACACCAGCCCGTCGCACCAGTTCCCGCTCGGCCACGCCCTCTCGCTGTCCCGGCGGCTCGCGCTGCTGGCGTGGGCGGACCGGGTGGGCGCGGTGATCGTGGAGGACGACTACGACAGCGAGTTCCGCTGGACCGGACGGCCGGTGGAACCCCTGCACGCCCTGGACCGGACCGGTCGCGTCGTCTACGTCAGCTCGTTCTCGAAAGTCCTGCTGCCGACGCTGCGGGTCGGCTTCTGCGTCGCTCCCCCGCCCCTGCACTCCGCTCTGAGGAAGGCGAAGCACCTGGCCGACTGGCACTCGGCCAGCCCGGCGCAGGGGGCGCTGGCGGAGTTCATCGACGCGGGCCTGCTGGCGGGCCACCTGCGGCGGATGCGGCGGGTCTACCGCGCCCGGCGGGACCGGATGTCGATGGCGTTCGACCAGGACTTCACCGACCTGCTGGAACCCATCACCAGCGCGACGGGCCTGCACATGACGGCGTGGCTGCGGACCGACCGGCCCGGTGAGGACGCGGCCGTCATCGCCAGGGCCCGCGAGCTGGGGGTCGCGCTGCACTCGATGGCGATCTGCGGCGTCGACCGCGTCCCGCGGCAGGGATTCGTGTTCGGGTACGGCCTGATCGCGACCGAGGACGTGGACGAAGGACTGCGGCGGCTGCGGCTCGCGTTCACGTGACCGCGTTGTCATTGGCCCAGTCCGTTCGGGCCGATCCTGGTACTTCCACCGCGCACTCGACGTTCCTAGGCTCGAACCGGGTCGAGCACGGGGAGGGACCCTCGTGCCCGACCAGCGACACGAGCACTAGCCCAACTGGGACTTGACCTGGGCGATCGAGGGGTTCGTCAAGGTCTCGCCGTTGGGGAAGTGCAGCGTGGGCACGGTCTGGTTCCCGCCGTTGACGCTCTCGACGAAGTCGGCGGCACCGGGGGTCTGCTCGATGTCCACCTCGATGTACTCGATGCCTTCGCGCTTCAGCTGGTTCCTGAGGCTGTAGCAGAAGCCGCACCAGGAGGTGGAGTACATCGTCAGGGTCGCGGGCGCAGCGGACATCGGGAGGGCTCCTCGGGTAGGGGGAGGTCGGTTCCGCAGGTGCAACGCGCGGATCACCCCCATCGTTACCCCGCGGCGGGGGTGATTCGTGCGTCATCGGTGTGGGGCGGGATGTTCGAAGGACGCCAACCCGCTCGTTCGAGTGTCTCCATGGGAAGTACGAGCCGGGGGCCGTCCGGGGGGATGGATGACTCCGGACAGCTGCGGTGCCGTTGGGGACGCCCGTTCAAGGCGAAAAACTCGTGTGCGCGGGTTCAATTCGAAGGACGATGGTCGGGTTCAAAGATGAAAAGCAATAGGCAGCGGGGGCGGTGGTGTCGTCGTTGACACCACCGCCCCCGCTTGGTTCCCGGGGTTAGTTGCGGATGATGGTGAAGGTTGACGTGGTGTTCTTGATGTCTTGCGCGTTGTTGCTCAGGCGGAGGTTGTTGAAGGTGACCGAGCCGACCGCTGGGCCCTGGCCGGGTTCAGGCAGTTCGTTCGCCCAGATGCCGAACCCGGACTTGGCGTCGTAGGCGTCGCCGCTCTTCTGGGCCCCGGTGATCGAGACGTTGGTGAAGATGGTGTCCTTGACCGGGAACTGGGGGTTGCCGGGACTGCTGTAGTTCGTCTGGAACATGATTCCGCTGTAGGTCGGGTCGATGATGTCGACGTCGCTGACGCGGATGCCCTGGAAGACCTTCGAGGCGGAGAACACCCAGATTCCGGGGAAGGTCTGGCCGTTCCAGAAGTGGCCGCCCGCCCTGACGATGGAGATGTTCTCGAACTTGGTGGGCGGGTCGGCGCCGAAGCCGTTCATCGGGTAGCCGAAGTCCAGCGAGCTGATCGTGATGCCCGAGTACACCAGCGTGTCCGCGATGTAGATGTTGCGGAACGTGTTGGCGTAGCCGCCGTAGACCGCGACGCCCGCCGCGCGCCAGGTCAGGGTCGTGGACAGGTTCTCGTAGATGTTGTCCTTCATGTCCGAGCCGCCCGCGTCGATGGCGGAGAACAGGGCGAAGGCGTCGTCGCCCGTGGCGCGGGCGTCGTTGTTGACGACGTGGTTGTTCGTGCTGCCGTTGGTCATGTTGATGCCGTCGGCGAACAGGTTGCGGATCCGCGAGTTCTTGATGGTCACGAAGTCCGTGTTGGCGCCCCAGTAGAGGCAGATCATGTGCTCGACCCAGATGTTGTCGATGACCATGTTGGCCACGTTCGCGAAGTCGAAGACCTTGCCGGGGCCGTCGATCCTCGACGTGTAGTTGCCGAGGTAGGTGAAGTTGGCGAACGTGGAGCCGTTCGCCGTGCCCTCGGCGCGGAAGCCGACGTCGGTGTTGTCCTGGGTGGACGGTGCCAGGAACCTGGTGTACCAGGGGCCCGCGCCGACGACCTTGACGGCCTTGCCGTAGACCTGGAACTTGCTGGCGGTCTGGTAGTCACCGGCGGGCAGGTAGACGCCGACCAGGGTGCCGGTCGTGTCCATGCGGACGCGGTCCAGGGCGTTCTGGACGTCCTGGTGGCCGAAGCCGGTCGGGACGGCGTACTTGGCCGGGTCCGGGTTGGCGATCGGTGCGACCTGCTCGGTGTTGACGAAGTCGATCGCGTAGTTGGTGGTGTTCGCCGCGTCCTTCTGGAGCTTGATCTTGGTGCCCGCGGGGAACGAGGAGTTCAGCATGATGCTGGCCTCGTCGTAGATGTGCCTCGCCTCGCCGCCGGGCGAGTTGCCCGGACCGGCCTCGGGGCCGTAGAGCCACGCGTACTTGGACGTCAGGGGCAGCGCCTTGTGGAAGGTGCCGTTGACGTACACGTTGATCGTGGCGTTGATGCCGCCGCCGCCCGACGCGTCGGGGATGGAGAAGCGGGTGACGAGCGTGTTGGTGCTCGCCTTGGTGGTGAACTCGACGAAGCTGCCGGTGGAGTTCAGCGTGACGGCCTTGCGGCCGGACGCCTCGCCCGCGAGGTCGCCGATCTTGCGGTTCGGGCCGACCACGGTCGCGCCGCCGCCGACGGCCGCGTCCTCCGCCTCCAGCATGTCGTACGGCATGTTCGCGCCGCGACCGACGAAGAACGGCTGCTCGCTGGTGTTGTTGGGCTGCTTGACCGGCAGCTCGTTGGCGTCGTTGGCCAGCACGACCTTGACGGTGTACTTGCCGTTGACCGCCGTCCAGGAGCCGAGGTTCACCGGGGACGTGGTGGCGCCCGCGGCGATGGCGCCGCTGTAGGAGCCGGTCAGCGTCTGCACGACGGAGCCGGTGGTGGAGTTGACCACCTGGAGGCTGATGCCGTGCGCGCCGCCCGCCGAGGCGACCGTGCCCTGGTTCTTGATGGCCACGGAGAACGCGACCGCGTTGCCCGCGGACGGGTTGCCGGGCGTCCAGCCGACGACGGCGACCAGGTCCGAGCTGGCGACCGGGGTCACGACCAGCGGGCTGGAGCCGGTGAAGGCGTTGTTGGTCTCGTCGGACTCGATGACGGTGTTGCCCTCGTCGACCTTGGCGCTGAACGGGTAGCTGCCCGCGTCGCGCGGTCCGACGTTGACCGACGCGGTCGCCGAGGCGCCCGCGGCCAGCCCGCCCACGGTGGCGGTGCCCGCCTTCGTCGAGCCGAGGTAGAAGTTGACGTTCGTCGCGCCCGAGGCGACCGCGCCCGCGTTGCGGACCACCGCCGAGAGCGTGACGGCGTCGTTCTCGACGGGGGCGTTCGGCGACCAGGAGGCGCCGGTGATCGTGAGGTCCGGGTTCGGCGCGGGAACGCCGACGACCTGGAACTCGGCGACCTGGCCCGCCGGGGCGCCGGTGTTGGAGGTGATCCGGAGCTGGACGTCGGCCAGGGACGCGCCGCCGACCGGGATCGTCACGATGTTGCTCGACGCCGGGTTGAACACGTAGTTGGCCGCCGACACCACGTTGGTGAAGCCGGACGCGCTCTGCTCACGGCCCAGCACCTGGATGTTCTGGGTGCGGGTGCCCCACGCGCTGTCGGGGTTGAGCTTCAGCACGACCGAGTCGACCGCGGCGTTCGCGCCGAGGCTCACCGCGAGGGTGTTCGGGTACGAACCGCCCGCGCCCTCCCAGTAGGTGGAGGTGCTGTTGTCGTTCGCGTTGGTCGCGACGAACGTGAACACCGACGAGGACGCGGTGATCGGCTTGCCCACGGCCAGGTTCGTGCCGCCGGGACCGCCGGTCCCGTTGCGGGTCACGGTGTTGCTGTTGGCCGACTGGTTGCCCGCCGCGTCCTTGGCCCGCACGTAGTAGGCGACCGTGGCGGTGCCGGGCTGCGTGTCGGTGTAGGTGAGGACGTTGCCCGCGACGCTGGTGCGCAGCGTGTTGTTGGCGTAGACGTCGTAGCCCGTCACGCCGACGTTGTCGGTGGAACCGCTCCACGCCAACCGGATCTGCCCGGTACCGGGCTCGGTGAACGACAGGTTGGACGGCGCGGTGGGCGCCTGGGTGTCCCCGCCCGTCGGGCCGTAGACCTCGAACTCGGAGAGCTGCCCGGCCTGCCAACCGGTGTTCGCCGTGATGTTCAGCCGCACGTAGCGGATCGTGGTGGCCGCGACGTCGATGGTGACCGTGTTCCCGCTCGACGGGGTGAACACGTAGCCCTTGGAGGGCGCGAGGTCGGAGAACGCGCTGCCGTTCGTGCTGCCCTGCACCGACAGCGTCTGCGTCCTGGCCTCCCAGCCCGTCGGCAGCTTCAGCACCACCTTGTTCGTGGCGACCGACGCCCCGAGGTCGGCCTGGATCCACTGCGGGAACGAGCCCGCGCTCTCCCAGTAGGTGGCCTGGTTGCCGTCGTTCACGTTGGACGCGGGGTACTCGCCGTGCGCGCTGCTGGCGGAGATCGAGACGGCGGCCGCGGCGAGCCGGGCACCCAGGGCGTTCTCCTGGGCGGGCGCCGCTTGTGCCGGAAGGCCCGGCCCGGCGAGCGCCACCAGGCAACTCGCGAGCAACGCGGCGGTGAGCCGCGTGATCAGGCTTTTGGTTCTCATCGCTGTCCTCTCTGCAGGGGGAGCGGGTGTGGCGGGAGACCCCTGGGCAGGCCGGTGGGAGGGCTGCCGGTCATGGGCAGGGGGATGACCGGTCGTCGGGGATGGATCGGCGTCCAGGCGGAATTACGAAGCTCTGCTAGTAATTTCCAAGATCATGCAACTTTTTTGCGTCGAGTTGAGCAAGAGTTACAGACGCGCTACAGCTACGTCAACGGTTGCGCGACCGCCGGGTCACGCCTCGCGCACGCCTGGGACCGTTCGGGCCAGCCGGGGCGACCGAACGGCGGCGGAGGGAGTCCGGATTGCCGGTTAGGGAGTCACGCGATCTCTTGCGGCGCCGGTTCGGGCACGGCGGCCCGCTTCGTCACGCGGCGGGCGACCACGGCACCCCCGACGGTCATTACCACCAGCGCACCGATCGCGGACAGGAACAACGGCGACGACGGGTGCTCCGCCGTGCCGCCGAGCGCGGTGTAGACGACCACGCCGGGCACGATGCCCGCGCCGGTGCCGAGCAGGAAGCCCCGCAGCGGCAGGCTCGTCACGGCGATCACGTAGTTCAACAGCGCGAACGGCCCCAGCGGCAGCATCCGGAGCACGAAGACGGTCGCGGCGCCGTACCGGTCGAGCAGGGCGTTGACGCTCGCCATCCGCTTGCCCGCCAACCGTTCGACCGCGTCCTTGGACAACCCGCGACCGACGAGGAACGACCCCACCGCGCCGAGCACCGCCCCTACCCACACCACGGGGACGCCGAGGACGGGGCCGAACAGCAGGCCCGACACGGCGCACAGGACGGAGAGCGGCAGGAAGCCCATGGTCGCCGCGGCGCAGAGGACGACGAACGCCACCGGCCCCAGGACGCCGAGGTCCGCGACCCACGCCTTGGCCACGTCGACGGCGTGGAGGCCGTTGGTCAGCGCCAGCGCGATCGCCGTCGCCAGGAGGACGACCAGCAGCACCAGTCGCGGCCAGGGCGAGCGGACCAAGCGCTCGACGACGTTCGACCGCACCACGACGCTCTCTCCACGGGCCACGGGCGATGCTAACCGGAACCGGTACCGCCCGGAGCACGACGCGCGCTCCACGAGCGACCGGGACCACGCTGCCGGATAACGGAAAACGGCGTCACGATCCGACAACACAAGATCGCTCCGGGTGCACCAGCTAGGCCGTGCGCCACGTTTCGACTGAGCTTTTCGGACCAGCGCGAGTCCCGGTCCGGGAAACTCGGGAGAGAACCTTGACGGCCGATATTTCGGCGATGTTAACTCCACCACAACACCCCTGGAACCGGTTCCGGGACCGGTTCCACCGCCACGAGAGAGCGCTCTCTCAGATTAGACCGGCCGACCGTGGAGGTACACGCAGGCCGGCCGCACCGCGCCCAAAACCCTGCCCTCCCTGGGCTTCTGGCCGTCTCCTCATTCCGACAGGCAGGAACATGAGACTCGCTGTCGCGTCATCACCGTCCCCCCGCCGCTCCCTGCGCAGGCTGTCCGTGCTCGTGGTCGCCACCGCGACCCTGCTCGGCGCCCTCTCCTCCACCGACTCCGCACCACCCGCGAACGCCGCGCCCGTCCTGCTGTCGCAGGGCAAGCCGGTCACCGCGTCCTCGACCGAGAACGCGGGCACGCCCGCCACGGCCGCCGTCGACGGCAACGC
>DATMCA010001619.1:0-7407 GCA_035559015.1 Umezawaea sp.
ACCACGGTGAGCGCGCCGTACCGGGCGTCGACCAGGCTGCACGAGGACTCGACCACCCGGCGCAGCACGTCGGGGAGGGACAGATCGCTCGCCAAGGAGACGACCGCGCTCAGCAGCAGGTGCAGCCGGTCCTGCGAAACCGACGCCTCGGTGGTGCGTTCGGTCAGTTTGCGCAGGAGACTGTCCAGTCGCAGTGCGTGCGCGTCCGATCCGCCCGAACTGACCACGTGACCCATCCCTTTCGTGGGGACGAGGACGAGAGTAACTCCTCTCCGTAGTCAGCGGGAGTGCCGTGTTGGTGTCCATCCCCCTGAACCGGGAAGTCAGCCCAGGCGCGGCATCGGGATCCGCGTACCGGTCACGACCTCGATCGTGATGACCAGGTAACGGTCCGTGGCGCCCTCACCGCGGGATGGCAGCCGCAGATCGGCCAGTCTCCTCAACCACTCCGGGTCACGGACCTCGTGCGCGTGGCCGACGACCGTGACGGTCCAGCCCTCGCGGAGGTCGTGCGCGATGTTGTCGATCTCGAACGCCACGATGGCGTCACCGGCCGCCAGCGCCGAACTGCCCTCGGCCAGCCGCACGACCACGCCCTCGTCGTGCAGGACGAACGCCACCGGCTGCACCGCGGGCAGCGCCCGGTCGGTGAACACCAGCCTGCCGATGGTCACCGAGGCGAGAAACCCCAGGCAGTCCTGGCGGGAGAGCACTTCCAAGCCTGCGGAGTCCACGTCTGCGGAGTCCACGATCGGCACCTCTCTAGGGGGTGGGCGCGTGACCACAACGGTCTGCCGTTCACCCGACCGTTGCCTAGGGTCGGAAGGCCTGCCCTACGTTTGCAGTCCTTCGATCAGGTGATCGGCAGCGCCATAGGGATCAAGTTCTCCGATGGCGACGCGCTTCGCCAACTGCTCCAGCGCGGCGCCCCCGCGCAGGTCGCCGATGCGCGACCGGAGCTGCGCGACGGCGATGGCCTCGATCTCGGCGGCCGCCCGGTGGGCCCTCCTGCGCTCCAGCTCGCCGTGCTCGGTCATCCACGCGTGGTGGGCGTCGACGGCCTCGACCAGCTCGGTGACGCCCTCGCCCCTGGCCGCGACGGTCTTCACGATCGGGGGCCGCCACGAGGGGCCTTCGCGGTCGCGCCTGCCGAGCGAGATCATGTACTTGAGGTCGCGCGCGGTCGCGTCGGCGCCGTCGCGGTCGGCCTTGTTCACCACGAACACGTCCGCGACCTCCAGGATGCCCGCCTTCGCGGCCTGGATGCCGTCGCCCATGCCGGGCGCGAGCAGCACCAGCGTGCTGTCCGCGAGCGACACGACCTCGACCTCGGACTGGCCGACGCCGACGGTCTCGATCAGCACCACGTCGAACCCGGCCGCGTCCAGCACGCGCAGCGCCTGCGGCGTGGCCCACGACAGGCCGCCCAGGTGGCCGCGGGTGGCCATGGACCGGATGAACACGCCGGGGTCGGTGGCGTGGTCCTGCATCCGCACCCGGTCGCCCAGCAGGGCGCCGCCGGAGAACGGCGAGGACGGGTCGACCGCCAGCACGCCGACCCGTTTGCCCTGGGCGCGGAACGCCGAGACCAGCACGGACGTCGACGTCGACTTGCCGACGCCGGGCGGACCGGTCAGGCCGATCACCCTGGCTCGACCGGTCAGCGGCGCCAACGTCTCGGCCACCTCGCGCAGCTGGGGACTCGCGTCCTCGACCAGCGAGATCAGCCTGGCGACCGCGCGGGGCTGTCCGTCCCGCGCGCGGTCGACCAGGTCGGATACCTCAACAGTCCGCGTCACACCCCGACCTTAGAACGCCCCTGCTCGCGACCCGGAACTCAGGAGGCCTTCGGGACCCGGACGATGAGCGCGTCACCCTGACCGCCACCACCGCACAGGGCCGCCGCGCCGACGCCGCCACCGCGTCGCTGGAGCTCCAGCGCGAGGTGCAGCGCGATGCGGGCGCCGGACATGCCGATCGGGTGGCCGAGTGCGATGGCGCCGCCGTTCACGTTGACCTTGTCCTCGGACACGCCGAGCTGCCGGGCCGCCACGATGCCGACGGCGGCGAACGCCTCGTTGATCTCGACCAGGTCGAGGTCGGCGGGGTCGATGCCCTCCTTGGCGCAGGCGGCCTTGATGGCGTTGGACGGCTGCTCGTGCAGGCTCGCGTCCGGACCGGCCACGACGCCGTGCGCGCCGATCTCGGCGATCCAGCTCAGGCCCAGCTCCTCGGCCTTCGCCCGGCTCATCACGACCACGGCCGCGGCACCGTCGGAGATCGGCGAGGACGAGCCCGCGGTGATCGTGCCGTCCGCGGCGAACGCGGGGCGCAGCTTGCCGAGCGTCTCCACGGTCGTGTCCGGCCGGACGCCCTCGTCGGTGCTGACCACGATCGGGTCGCCCTTGCGCTGCGGAATGCTGACCGGGGCGATCTCCTGCGCGAACAGGCCGTTCTCGATCGCGGCCGCGGCGCGCTGGTGCGAGCGGGCGGAGAACGCGTCCTGCTGCTCGCGGGTCAGCTCGTAGCGGCCGTTGTACTTCTCCGTCGACGCGCCCATGGCGACCTGGTCGAACGCGCAGAACAGGCCGTCGTTCGCCATGTGGTCGATCATCGTCACGTCGCCGTACTTGAAGCCGCCGCGCGACTTCTGCAGCAGGTGGGGCGCCTGGGTCATCGACTCCTGGCCGCCCGCCACGACGATGTCGAACTCGCCGGCGCGGATCAGCTGGTCGGCGAGCGCGATGGCGTCCACGCCCGACAGGCACACCTTGTTGATGGTCAGCGCGGGCACGGTCATCGGGATGCCACCGGCCACGGCCGCCTGGCGGGCCGGGATCTGGCCCGCACCGGCCGTCAGCACCTGGCCCATGATCACGTACTGCACCTGCTCGGGGGCGACACCGGCCCGTTCGAGCGCCGCCTTGATCGCGACGCCGCCGAGCTGCGCGCCGGAGAAGTCCTTGAGCTGCCCGAGCAGCCTGCCCATCGGGGTACGGGCACCGGCGACGATGACGGAACCGGACACAAGAGCCTCCAGGAGGTGAGCGAGCGTTAACTTCACACGATACCCAGGGTTACCGAGCGGTACCCCTGTGAGGCGTCGCACAACTGCCCCTGCACCGATTCCGTCACTACGCTGAGCCGATGCAGGAAGCACTCCGCGGTCTCGTCACCGCCATCGACCACGTCGGCATCGCGGTGCCGGACCTCGACGCCGCCATCGCGTTCCACCGCGACAACTTCGGCCTGGAGGTCGTGCACACCGAGGTGAACGAGGAGCAGGGCGTCCGGGAGGCCATGCTGCGCGCACCCGGCGACAACGGCGCCGGCGCGGCCGTGCAGCTGCTCGCGCCGCTGAACGAGTCGTCGACGATCGCCAAGTTCATCGGCCGCTCCGGGCCCGGCCTCCAGCAGCTCGCCTACCGGGTGTCCGATGTGGACGCCGCGGCCGCCGCGCTGCGCGCGCAGGGCCTCCGGATGCTCTACGAGGAGGCCAGGCGCGGCACGTCGGACAGCCGGGTCAACTTCGTGCACCCGAAGGACGCGGGCGGCGTGCTGGTCGAGCTGGTGGAACCCGCCAAGGATGCCCACTAGCCCGACCACCGGTCAGGAGAGCGCGCCGGCCACGAAGGCCAGCTCGCGGTCCATCAGCCGGTCCTCGTCGGGGTTGTGCCGCGCGACCGAGTGCCGGTAGCTCACGGCCAGCGCCACCAGCGCGGCGGCGCTCTCGACGTCCTTGTCCGCCACGGCCGGGCCACCCGCGGCGAGGATGACGTCGCGGACCTGGCCCGCCACCGCGCGGTGCCGTTCGTGCAGCGCGTCGCGGACGTCCGGGTGGGTGTCCGCCTCGCGCCACAGCAGGTGCGAGAGCAGCGGCGACGCGTCGCTCCTGGCGTCCAGCACGGCGACCAGCTCGGCCAGGCTCGACGCGACGTCGCCGTCGACCACGACCTCGCCGAGGTCGACGGCGGCGCTGGGCAGCCGTTGCACGAGGGCGGCCAGCAGGTCGGGTTTGCGGCGGAAGTAGTAGTGCACGAGCCCCTTCGGCACGCCCGCCCGTTCGGCGATGCGCGACGTGGGCGTCGCGTCGAACCCCAGTTCGGCGAACAGCTCCTCGGCGGCCACGAGGATCCGCTCCCTGGCCGACTCGTCCTCAGCCAAGATTGGCCTCCTCGCAGTCAGAGGGCCCACAACCACGGGGTTGTGGGCCCAACGGATCTTGCTGTCAGTGCTGGCCCGCCAGCCCCGAGCGCCCCGCGTGGGCGCTGTTCGCCGCCGGGAGGGCGATCGCCCCCGCCGCGACGGTCAGCACACCGGCGACCCACGACGTCCACGCGGCGCCGGTGAGGTCGGTGTAGCCGATCACGAACGGGGAGATGAACAGCAGCACGCCCAGCACCATCTGGAACCACTCGCCGTACACCATCGCGGGCGCCGCGAGCGACGCCAGCCCGTCCACGGCGATGAGCGCGCCCAGCACGATCATCGTCCACATCGCGCCGTTGCTCGTGTCGACGACGATCGGGGCCAACAGCACCACGACGCCGAGGACGACTTCAGCCCAGTCCTGCCACCTGGTCCACGCCTTGACCATGATCCTTACCTCCGTGTCCTGAAGGGGACACCTCCGATGGTCCGCCTTGATTGGCCGCCCGGTCAACATTCTTTCAGTGCCCTGCCTCACAGCGGCCGTTCTGAATCGGTTACTGGTCGGTAACCTCCGGCACCCAGCGCCTTTCGCCCCCCAGCCCGATACTCCTCACATGGGAGGACACGCCGTGCAGAAGATCCTCGACGCGATCCTGGCCGACGAACTCGACGCCATCGAGACCCTTCCCGTGCCCACGAGCTACCGCGGCATCACGGTGCACGAGGACGAGACCGGGATGTTCGAGGGCCTCGCCACGAAGGACAAGGACCCGCGCCGGTCGCTGCACCTCGACGAGGTGCCGACACCGGAGCTCGGCCCCGGCGAAGCGCTCGTCGCGGTGATGGCCAGCGCCATCAACTACAACACCGTGTGGACGTCGATCTTCGAGCCGATGTCGACCTTCGGGTTCCTCAAGCGGTACGGGCGGTCCTCGCCGCTCTCGCTGAAGCACGACCTGCCGTACCACGTGGTCGGCTCCGACCTGGCGGGTGTCGTGCTGCGCACCGGCCCCGGCGTGAACGCGTGGAAGCCCGGCGACCGCGTCGTCGCGCACTGCCTGGACGTGCAGCTGGAGCACGCGGACGGGCACAACGACACGATGCTCGACCCGGAGCAGCGGATCTGGGGCTTCGAGACGAACTTCGGCGGCCTCGCCGAGCTGGCGCTGGTGAAGTCCAACCAGCTCATGCCGATGCCCGACCACCTCACGTGGGAGGAGGCGGCGTCCCCCGGCCTGGTCAACTCGACCGCCTACCGGCAGCTGGTGTCCACCAACGGCGCGGCCATGAAGCAGGGCGACACCGTGCTGATCTGGGGCGCGTCCGGCGGCCTCGGCTCGTACGCCACGCAGTTCGCGCTCAACGGCGGCGCGACGCCGATCTGCGTCGTGTCCAGCCCGGAGAAGGCGGAGCTCGTCCGGTCGATGGGCGCCGAGCTGATCATCGACCGCAGCGCCGAGGGCTACCGGTTCTGGAAGGACGAGAACGAGCAGGACCCCAAGGAGTGGAAGCGGTTCGGGTCGAGGATCCGCGAGCTGACCGGAGGCGACGACCCGGACATCGTGTTCGAGCACCCCGGTCGCGAGACGTTCGGCGCCAGCGTGTTCGTCGCCAAGCGCGGCGGCACGATCGTCACCTGCGCGTCCACGAGCGGGTTCATGCACCAGTACGACAACCGCTACCTCTGGATGAACCTCAAGCGGATCATCGGCTCGCACTTCGCGAACTACCGCGAGGCCTGGGAGGCGAACCGCTTGGTCGCCAAGGGGAAGATCCACCCCACGGTGTCCAAGGTGTACTCGTTGGAGGAAACCGGGCAGGCCGCGCACGACGTCCACCGCAACGCCCACCAGGGCAAGGTCGGCGTGCTGTGCCTGGCCCCGACCGAGGGTCTCGGTGTGCGCGACCACGCCCTGAGGGCGACGCACCTGAGCGGCATCAACCGGTTCCGCGGGGTGTAGCGAAGTCCACGGCGGGGTGCCCCGGGATCACCACGAACGGGTAGCGTGGGGGCCATGGGCCTCGCCGACGATCGTGACCTCGTCCCGCTGGGATCCGGCTTCGACATCGCCAAGCGGGGGTACGACAAGGGCCAGGTCGAGGACCACCTCGAACGGCTCGACTCGGACCTCCGGCTGCTGGCTGCCGACCGGGACGCCGCGGTGTCCCAGACCAACGACCTCGCGCGCCAACTGGAAGCCGCCCGATCCGAGATCGCGGAGATGCGGGGGCAGGTCGAGCGGCTCTCCATGCCGCCGACCACCCTCGAAGGCCTGAGCGAACGGTTGCAGCGCATGTTGCGCCTCGCCCAGGAGGAGGCGAACGAGATCAAGTCGCGCGCCGAGGCCGAGGGCGGGCACATCCGCACCAAGGCCGAGGGCGAAGCGGGTGCGCTCCGCACCCGCTACGAGAAGCTGCTCGCGGAGCTGGACCAGCGGCGCGCCGACCTGGAGGCCGAACACCGCGGCGTGCTGGAGAAGGCGCGCAAGGACGCGGAGAAGGTCCTGGAGGACGCGAAGGCCGCGGCCGCGGTCGTGGTGCAGGAGGCCGAGCAGCGCCGCCTCACCGTCGAGGAGGACTTCGAGATCGCGATGGCCGCGCGCCGGGTCGAGTCGATGAAGATCCTCGCGGAGACCGAGGCGTCGAGCAAGGCCGAGGCGGACCGCAGGCTGCGCGAGTCGCAGGACGAGGCGAACCGGATCCGCTCGCAGATCGCGCAGGAGCAGGCCGCCAGCAACGCCGAGGCCCAGCGCCTGGTGCGCGAGGCGACCGAGGAGGCCAACCGCAGGCGGCACGACTCGGTCAGCGAGGCCACCGCGCGCGTGCAGGAGGCGACGGACGAGTCGAACCGGCGCGTGCGCGAGGCGACCGAGGAGTCGAACAGGCGGATCTCGGCGGCCACCCAGCAGGTCGAGGCGCTGACCAAGCTGCGCAACGGGTTGGCGCAGCAGTTGCGCAGCGCCCGCACGGCGCTGCACGACATCGCACCGCTGCTGGAGCCGTTGGAGGTGGAGACGGAAGCCGCCGCCCCGCACGCGGTCCCGACTCCCACCGCCCAAGCCCCTGCCGCTCAGGCACCCACCGCCAAGGCACCCGCTGCTCAGGCACCCGCTGCTCAGGCTCCTGCCGCTCAGGCTTCCTCGGAGGCTCCGACGACCAAGGTCGCCGCGCCCAAGCCCGCCGACCGGCCGACCCCGGTCGGCGAGACCGTGGACCTGGCGAAACCCACCCCGGCCCAGAAGGCTCCCGCCGCCA
>DATMCA010001620.1:0-2496 GCA_035559015.1 Umezawaea sp.
GACCGCGCCGGGGTCCTCGGAAGGCCGCTCGATGTCGTCGTCGACCTGCACTTCCTGTCCCCCGGCCACGATCTGCACCCGCCGCACACGCTCCACCGGCAGGTCGAGCGATGCTTCCCGGCCGGCGATCCGCGCCGCGAGGTAGGCCTGGAGCTGGTGCCGGTCCTCGGGGCGCGCGAGTACGAGGTCGAGCCGGCCGTCGCCGCTGTCGGCGTCGGGCGCGAGGATGAGGTTCGGCCCCACCGACCGGATATTCATCACCTCGCAGAGGAGGTACTCGCCCGAGCGGTCGGCCCCGTCGGCCTCGATCTGCCAGCTTTGCGGGTGCAGCTGCTCCAGCACCCGGGTTAGATAGCGCAGATCGCGGGTCAGCGCCTCCTCGCCCTCCGCCTGCTCGATCCGGCCGGCCTCGGCCCGCTCGTCAACCAGGCACATGGTCCGGGCGAAGAGTCCCAGACCGACGCCCTCCAGAAAGTGGCGGGTACCCCAGCGCCCCCGGACCGTTCCGGCGTCGAACAGCCGGGGTGTGGCCCGGCGCAGCCCGGCCACGGTCTCCTCCACGGAGGCAGTGAGGCCCAACGATTTCGCGATGTTGTTGGCGGTGCCCAGCGAGAGCATCGCGAGCGGCACTCCCCGTCCCACCAGCCGCTCGGCCACGTGTCCCACGGTCCCGTCGCCTCCCGCCACGAGGACGAGGTCGCCGGGGTCGTCGAGGACGTGCTCCCACCCCTTCTGCCTGGTGGTGGCATAGGTGACCGCGAACCCCTCGTCCGCCAGCAGGCGAACCAGGCGGTCGCGGTCGAGTCCGCCGATCCCGGAATCGGGGTTCTGGACCACGGTGACGTAGGTCGCGGTGCGAGCGTCGTGACGCACTGATAGTTCCCGGTATGCGGATATTGGTGACCAACGACGACGGAATCTACAGCCCGGGAATCCTGGCTCTGGCACGCGCGGCACAGCGATTTGGTGATGTGCGTGTGGTCGCGCCGGACGTGGAGCAGTCCTCGATGGGGCAGGCGATCACGTCGACCCGTCCCCTCAGCTATCGGGCCACCAAACTGGACGGGATCGAGGCATACCGGGTGAACGGCACGCCGGCCGACTGCGTGGCGCTGGGGGCGCACAACTGGGAGCAGGTGGACGCCGTGCTCTCCGGCATCAATCTCGGCCCCAACCTGGGCAACTCGATCTGGCACTCGGGGACGCTCGCCGCCGCCAAGCAGGCGGCGCTGCTCGGTCTTCGCGGGATCGCGCTCAGCACGCCGGCCGGCAACTCGGAGCCCGACTTCGACCGGATCGACCCCTACGTCCACCAGGTGCTGGAGTGCCTCCTCCGCCACCCGGACCTGCCGTTGGTGAAAGTCAACTTTCCCCGCGACCCGAAAGGGCTGCGGTGGACCCGTCAGTCAGTCCGCTATTACGACGGTGCGGTGGTGCCGGGAGAAGATCCGATGGGCCGCAAGCACTTCTGGCTGACCGTGCGGGCGCTCGAGGGAGCCGAGGAAGGCACCGATCTCTGGGCGGTCCGGGAGGGCTACGTCTCCCTGACGCCGTTGCGTCTCGACCTCACCGACCACGCCGAGCTGACCCGGGTGGTCCGGGAAATCCCGTTGGACTAATCGGAGATCCGGGCTCCGCCTTTCATTACCATCCGCACTTGCCGCAGCGCCCGGATGTCGGCGGTCGGGTCGCCCTCCACCGCCACGAGATCCGCGAGGCGGCCGGACGCCAGCGTCCCCCGGTCGTCCAGGTGCAGAATCTTGGCGTTGCCCGACGTCGCGGCCCGGAGCGCCGCCAGCGGCGTCATCCCGTACTCGACCAGGAGCTCGAGCTCGCGCACGTTCTCGCCGTGGGGGAACACGCCCACGTCCCCGCCGAAGCAGATCGGCACACCCGCCTCGAGCGCGGCCTTGAAGCTGGCCCGCTTGGCCACCAGAGCCGGCGTCGGCTTGTCCCGACCCTTGACCCAGCCCTCGAAGTAGAGCGCGTAGGCCTCCGCCGCCGCGAGCGTGGGACAGTAGCCGACGTTGCGCTGCCGCATGAGCCGGAAGACCTCCGCGGTACCTTGGTCGCCATGCTCGACGGTCTCCACCCCGGCCAGCACCGCGCGCCGCATCCCTTCGGCGGTCATCGCGTGCGCCGCCACCGGCCGGCCGTACCCGTGGGCGGTCTCCACCAGCACCCGCAGCTCGTCCTGGGTAAACGTCGGCCGTGCCTCGCCCTTGGGGCCGACGTTGAAGTCGGCGTACACCTTGATCCAGTCGGCGCCGTGGCCGATCTGGCTTCACACCACCCGCGCCACCTGCTCGGCCCCAGTGGCTTCCTCCGCGCCCTGGGGCGGGTCGAAGGCGTACAACGTCCGGCTCGGACCGTAGCCGCCCGTGGCCACGATGGCCCGGGTCACCACGATCAGCCGCGGCCCGGGAACGATCCCCTGCTCGATGGCCCGGCGCAGCTGGACGTCTGCGTCGAACGCGCCCTCGGTGCCCAGATCGC
>DATMCA010001621.1:0-3526 GCA_035559015.1 Umezawaea sp.
CTGCGCCGGGACGGGTCGGTCGTCGACACGTGGCGGCAGAACTACCCGTACGACGAGCGCATGTCGCGGCTGGAGTACGACCAGGACAAGCGGCTGCTCCAGATCGAGCTGCTGAAGCTCCAGTACTGGATCAAGGAGACCGACCAGCGGCTGGTCATGGTGTTCGAGGGCCGGGACGCGGCGGGCAAGGGCGGCACGATCAAGCGGTTCACCGAGCACCTGAACCCGCGCGGGGCGCACGTCGTGGCGCTGGTGAAGCCGACCGAGCGCGAACGGACGCAGTGGTACTTCCAGCGGTACGTGGAGCACCTGCCCGCAGCGGGCGAGATGGTGCTGTTCGACCGGTCCTGGTACAACCGGGCGGGCGTCGAGCGGGTCATGGGGTTCTGCTCGGACGACGAGTACCGGCGGTTCCTCCGCCAGGCGCCGATGTTCGAGAACATGCTGGTCGACGACGGCGTGCACCTGGTGAAGTTCTGGTTCTCGGTGTCGCAGGACGAGCAGCGCACCCGGTTCGCGATCCGGCAGGTCGACCCGGTCCGGCAGTGGAAGCTCAGCCCGATGGACCTGGAGTCCCTGGACAAGTGGGACGACTACACGTCGGCGAAGGTGGCGATGTTCCGCGAGACCGACACGGAGAAGGCCCCGTGGACGGTGGTGAAGAGCAACGACAAGAAGCGCGCCCGGCTGGAGGCGATGCGCAGCCTGCTGGTCCGCTTCGACTACCCGGACCGCGACGACGAGGTCGTCGGCAAGCCGGACCCGCGGATCGTCGGCGCCGCCGCCACGCTGCTGGAGTCCGGTGAGGACGACACCGACCTCACGCCGACGCCCCTGCACCCGGCCGTGCACGGACCGGGCCTGCACCCCTGAGCGGTCCCGCCGGGGGTGCGGCCCGGCGGGCTCAGCCGAACTGGGTGCTGTGGCGGGCCGCGAGAGCCCTGGACGCGCGTTCGACCACGATCTCCAGCGACGCGCCGATGTGCTCGTGCAGCAGGATCAGGGCCTTCTCCAGCTGGCCCTCGTGGACGCGCTCCATGATCTCGATGTGCTCGGCGATGGACGTCTCGATCCGGCCCTCGACGATGAAGTCGTACATCCGCACGTTCCGTATGCGACGGTTCACCGCGATCAGCGCGTCGACCAGCTCCGGGTTGCCGCCCGCGCCGAGCAGGGCCGCGTGGAACCGCTCGTCCTCCAGCACGAACTCCGGCCGCGGCGCGGGCGGGTCGGCGCGCAGGCCGTACCAGTGCTCCAGCTCCGCCTCCAGCGCCTCGGCGGAGTGCCGGACGGACGGGTTCTCGATCGACCGCGCGATGCCCCGCAGCTCCACGGCGATCCGCACCTCGTAGAGGTCGCGGATCTTGGGCATGTCCGGCACGACGATCGAGTACCCGTAGTCCTCCCGCCGCACCAGCCCGTCCGCCATGAGCCTGGTCAGCGCCTCGCGGACGGGGGTCCGCGAGACGCCGAGCTGCTTGGCCAGCCGCGGTTCGGTGAAGCGCTCCGTCACCGCCAGGTGCCCGCTGAGGATCTCGTCGTGCAGGCGCAGGTACACCTGGTCTCGGAGGGATTCGGTCATGGTTCGGGGTCCTTCAGATGGCCATCGCGGCACGGACGCCGTCCAGTGCTCCGGAACCTCCGGCGCCGGTGGCGGTGATCCGTCCCGCCTCCAGCACGTAGTAGTGGTCGGCGGTGTTCAAGGCGAAGCCTATGTGCTGTTCGACCAGGAGGACGGACAAGCCGCCCGTGGCGGACAGCGTCCTGATCGTCTCCTCGATCTCCGCGACCACGGACGGCTGGATGCCCTCGGTCGGCTCGTCGAGGATGAGCAGCTTGGGCTCGGTGATCAACGCCCGCGCGATGGCGAGCTGCTGCCGTTGACCGCCCGAGAGCAGGCCCGCGCGCCTGCCCAGCATCGGGACCAGCGCGGGGAACATGTCGAGCGCCTCGGCGACCAGCCGCTTGCCGTCCTTGCGGGTGTCGGCCACGAGCCGCAGGTTGTCCTCCGCCGTGAGCTGCGGGAACGACTGCTGGCCCTGCGGCACGTATGCCAGTCCGCGCTTGACCCGTTCGTTCGGGCGGAGCCTGGTCACGTCCTCGCCGTCCATCAGCACCTGGCCCGTCTTGGGCCGCAGCAGCCCGGCCGCGGCGCGCAGCAGGGTCGTCTTGCCCGCGCCGTTGTGGCCCATGATCGCGACCACCGAGTCGTCCGGGACCTCGACCGTCGCGCCGTGCACGACGGTCGAGCGCCCGTAGCCGACGTTGACGTCCACCAGCTCGAGCTTCACGCCTTCACCTCCGTGCGGCCCAGGTAGACCTCCTGGACCTTCGGGTCGGCCTGCACCTGGGCGACGGTGCCCTCGCTGAGCACCTTGCCCGCGTGCAGCACGGTCACCGACGTGGCGAACGAGCGCATGAAGTCCATGTCGTGCTCGACCACGATGACCGTGCAGTTCTCGCCGATCCGCTGGAGCAGCTCGCCGGTCTGCTGGCGCTCCTCGGCGCTCATGCCCGCCACCGGCTCGTCCAGCAGCAGCACCTTGGAGTCCTGGACGAGCAGCATCCCGATCTCCAGCCACTGCTTCTGCCCGTGCGCGAGCACCCCGGCCTGCCGGTCGAGCAGGTCGGTGAGCCCGATGACCTCCAACGCGGACTCGACCTCCGGCGGCGTGGACGACCGCTTCCGCAGCATCGTGAGCGGCCCCCGGCCCGCGCCCGCGGCGATGTCGAGGTTCTGCAGGACCGTCAGCTCCTCGAACACGCTGGCGGTCTGGAACGTCCGGCCGACGCCGAGCCGGGCGATCTTGTGCACCTTGCGGTTGAGCAGCTCGGTGCGGCCGAATGTCGCCGACCCGCTCGCCGGGACCAGCCCGGTGATCGCGTCGACCAGCGTCGTCTTGCCCGCGCCGTTCGGGCCGATGAGGAACCGCAGGTCACCCTGGAGGACGGTCATGGTCACGCCGTCGACGGCGACGAACCCGTCGAAGGTGACCCGGACGTCGGTGAGTTCGAGGTAGTCGCTCTTCACGCCGTCTCCCTGCGCCGGTCGAGGATCGAGCCCACGGTGGACAGCCCGCGCGGCAGGAACGCCACGACGAGCACGAACAGCGCGCCCTGGAAGTAGATCCAGAACGACGGGAAGCTCTCCGACAGCGACGTCTGCGCCCAGGCCACCGCGATGGCGCCCAGCGCCGGGCCGAACAGCGTGGAGCGACCGCCGATCGCGACGCCGATCAGGAACGCGATCGAGGGCACCACGCCCACGCTGGCGGGCGAGATGATGCCGACGATCGGCACGAACAGCGCGCCCGCGACGCCCGCCATCGCCGCCGCGATCACGTAGGCGACGATCTTGACGTTCGCCGGGTCGTAGCCGAGGAACCGGACGCGTTCCTCCTGGTCGCGCACGGCGATCAGCAGTTCGCCGTAGCGGGACCGGTAGAGCTGCCAGACCACGAGCAGCACCACCAGCAGCGTGCTCGCGGCGATGTAGAACAGCATCCGCTTGTTGACCGGGTCGAAC
>DATMCA010001622.1:0-2264 GCA_035559015.1 Umezawaea sp.
GACCGTGACGCCTGGCCAGGGTGTTTGGCGAGAACCGGTTGCCTCCCTATGGTTCAGCCATGCACACCGTCGCCGTGCTGGCCCTGGACAAGGTCGTGCCGTTCGACCTGACGACCCCGATCGAGGTGTTCGCCCGCGCCGTGCTGCCCGGCGGGCAGCCCGCCTACCGGGTCCGGGTCTGCGCCGCCACACCGCTCGTCGACGCCGGGGCGTTCACCGTCAAGGCGCACTGGGGGCTGGACGCGCTCGTCGGCGCGGACACGATCATCCTGCCCGGTTGCTCCGACGTCACGGCACCGGTCCCGGCCGACGTCGTCGCGGCCTTGACGAGCGCGGCGGCCAACGGCACCCGCATCGCGTCGATCTGCTCGGGGGCGTTCATCCTCGCCGCCACCGGCCTGCTCGACGGCCTGCGCGCCACGACCCACTGGCTCGCCGCCGCCGCGCTCGCCGAACAGCACCCGGAGATCGACGTCGACCCGGACGTCCTCTACGTCGACAACGGCCAGTTCCTCACCTCGGCGGGCGCCGCGGCCGGCCTCGACCTCTGCCTCCACCTCATCCGCCGCGACCACGGCTCCGCCGTCGCCGCCCAGGCCGCGCGCCTGTCCGTCATGCCGTTGGAGCGCGAGGGCGGGCAGGCGCAGTTCATCGTCGGGGACCAGTTCCCCACGCCGCGGGGCTCGGTCCTGGAACCGGTGCTGCGCTGGATGGACGAGAGTTCCGACAAGGACCTCACGCTGGAGGACATCGCCGCGCACGCGAACATGAGCACGCGCACCCTCAACCGCCGATTCCGCGAGCAGACCGGCACCACTCCCCTGCGCTGGCTGACCAGGGCCCGGATCCGCCGCGCACAACACCTGCTGGAATCCACCACCCACCCGGTCGACCGGATCGCGGGCCAGGTCGGCTTCGGCTCCCCCACGGCGTTCCGCGACCAGTTCAAGCGCGTGGTCGGCACCAGCCCGAGCGCCTACCGGAGCGCGTTCCGGGCGTCGGGCTCCTGAGCGGCGGTCAGGTGGCCGAGCCGGTGGATCGCGAGCCGTTCCCGCCGCACCCCGGCGAGGGTCCGGTCCATTGACTGGCACGACCGAGCGGTACCAGGCACCTTCCTGGTGGGATGGCGGCATGACCAGGCTGCCCCGCTTGACGCCCGCCGACCTCGACCCGGCCCAGCGCGAGCTGTACGACGCCATCACCGGTGGACCCCGTGCGACCGGACCGCGACGCGTCCGGATCACCGATGACGCGGGTGCGTTGAACGGCCCGTTCAACGCCATGCTGTACGCGCCCCCGGTCGGCCAGGGGCTCCAGGGCCTCGGGGCGGCGATCCGCTACGAGACGACGCTGAGCGACCGGGTCCGCGAGATGGCGATCCTCGCCGTGGCGACCCACCTGGACTCCGGCTTCGAGCGGTACGCCCACGAGCCCATCGCACGAGCCGCGGGCGTCACGGAGGAGCAGCTCGAAGCGCTCCGCCGGTTCACGCTGCCGGACCTCGCCGACGACGAGCGCCTGGCGCTCACCGTGGTCTTCGCGCTGCTGCGCGACGGGGACCTGGACGACGTGACCTACACCGACGCCGTTTCGACCATCGGCGACCGGATGGTCTTCGAACTGACCGCCCTGGTGGGCTACTACGCGACGCTCGCACTCCAGTTGCGGGTCTTCCGCGTCACCACACCGGCCGAGAGCGGACAGCCGTGAAGCTCGTGGCCGACCACTCGCCGCAGGTCGCCGGCGCGGGCCTGTCCCTTCAGCGGACCGCGACCTGCTCCAGGAACTCGGCGAACGTCCGGGTCCCCTCGGTGTACGGGCCGTCGGGCAGCAGGCCGCCGGTCGCCATCCGCTTGCCCGTCTCGCCGGGGAGCCGGATCGGGACCAGGAGCTTGTGCTCGCCGCGTGCTCGCGAGTACCGCCGGGTCATGTCCGCCATCCACAGCTCCTCCGGCCCGGCGATCGGCCGGACGTACCCGCCCGCGGGCTTCTGCACGAGGGCGACCAGTTCGGCGGCCACCTCGGCGACGGCGACGGGCCGGGAGAGCATCCTCGGTACCGGGACGAACGGACCGACCGCGCTCTTCAGCAGCGAGTCGGGGAACTCGTGGAACTGGGTGGCGCGCAGGACCGTCCACGGCAGCTGCCCGGCGGCGACCAATTTCTCCTGCTCGCGCTTGCCGAGGTAGTAGCCGAGGTCCACCTCGTCGACGCCGACGATGGACAGCACCACGACGTGGTCGATCCCGGCCTCCTCGCCCGCC
>DATMCA010001623.1:0-4054 GCA_035559015.1 Umezawaea sp.
GACGTGCCGTCGGAGTCGCTGCACCGCGACGAGGTGCCCCGGCTGACCGAGATGCTGATGGAGCTGCACGAGCAGCACGCCGACGTGGAACTGGCCCTGGGCAACCACGAGCAGCTGGTGTCCGTGCTGCGCGGGCTGACCGTCGACCACCCGCTGCGGGAACGGTTCTGGGCGCAGCTGATGCTCGCGCTGTACCGCAGCAGCCGCCAGGCCGAGGCGCTTGAAGTGTTCCGCCAGGTCGGCCGGATGCTGGACGAGCAGCTCGGCATCGACCCCGGCGAGGATCTGCGGGCCGTGCACCAGGCCATCCTGACCGGCGACCCGCAGTTGGCCGCGCCGCCCGCCGCCGCGCCGGAGGAGCCGCTGCCGGGCAGGCTGCCCGGCGACCTCTCCGACTTCGTCGGCCGCGAAGCGCTGGCGCGGCGGGTGGTCGAGCTGATCGCGTCGGAGGATCCCGGTACCGCCGTGCCGATCGTGACGCTGTCCGGTCCGGCGGGAGTCGGGAAGACGTCGCTCGCCGTGCACGTGGCGCACCAGCTGCGCGACCGGTTCCCCGACGGCAGGCTCTACGTGGACCTCCGCGGCTACGGCCTCGGGCCGCCGACGGCGACGGTGGACGTGCTCGCGCGGTTCCTGCGCGCGCTCGGCGTGCCGCCGCAGCAGATCCCGCTGGAGGCCGAGGAGCAGAGCACCCTGTTCCGCTCGCTGCTGACCGGCAGGCGGATGCTCCTGGTGCTGGACAACGCTTCCGCGCCCGACCAGGTGCGCCCGCTGCTGCCCGGCGCGGCGAGCTGCCCGGTGATCGTCACGAGTCGCGGCGACCTGCGCGGCCTGATCGCGATGAACGGCGCGCGGCGGCTCCCGGTGGAGGCGCTGGAGCCCGCGGAGTCGGTCGCGCTGCTGACGGGCATCCTCGGTGCCGGCTCGGACAGCGAGTCCGTGGAGGAGTTGGCGCGCCGCTGCGCGCACCTGCCGCTGGCGCTGCGCGTGGCCGCCGCGAACGTGGCGACCACCTCCGGCGGCACGGTCGCGAGCTACCTCGCCGAACTGCCCGCCGACGAGCCGCTGGCCGCCGTCGACCTCGCGTACGCCGCGCTCCCGCCGGAGCAGCAGCGGCTGTTCCGGTTGCTGAGCCTGGTGCCGGGCAACGACTTCACCGCCGAGGCCGCCGCCAACGTGGCCGACGTCGACGTGCCCGTGGCGACCAGGCTGCTCGCCCGGCTCAACGACGTGCAGCTGCTGCTGAGGCCGTCGCCGGGGCGCTACCAGTTCCACGACCAGCTCATGCTGTTCGCGGCGAGGCGGCGGGCCGCGCAGGACGACGAGAGCGAGCAGCAGGCCGCCCGCGTCCGACTGCTGGAGTTCTACGTCCGGTCCGTCGACCGGTGCGCCGAACTGCTGTACCCGGACCTGCTGCGGCTGCCCAGCGGTGAGGCGAAGTCGGTGCGGCTGCCCAGGATCACCGTCGCCCCGCAGGCGTTGCGGTGGCTGGACGGCGAACGCGCGAACCTCACCGAGGCGATCCGGTCGGCCACCGAGCAGGGGCCCGCGTCGATGTCGTGGCGGCTGGCCGACGCCCTGCGCGGCTACCTGTGGATCGGCAAGCACGTCAGCGAGTGGCTCGTCACCGCCCGCTACGGCCTGCACGCGGCCCACGAGGAGCGCAACCTGCCCGCCGAGGCCGCGATGCACGGCAACCTCGGGACCCTGCACTGGAAGCTCGGCGAGTTCGCCACGTCCGCGTCGCACTACGAGCAGGCGCTGGAACTGCACCGCTCGCTCGGCAACACGTCCTCCGAGGCGGGCTCGCTGAACAACCTCGGGCTCGTGCACATGGAGTCCGGCGACCTCGCCGCCGCCCGGAGGGTGCTGCGGCTGAGCCTGGACCTCATGAGCGGCCCCGACGGCATGGTGACCGCGCGCAGCACCATCCTGATCAGCCTGGGCATGCTGGCGATCGAGACCGGTCACCTGGCCGAGGCGTACACGCACCTGACGGAGTCGTTGAAGATCAGCAGCACCCACGGCCTCAAGGGCAGCGAGGCCACGTGCCGCAACTTCCTCGGTGTCGTGCTGAGGCTCCGAGGTGAACCCCGTGCGGCGCTGGAGCAGTTGGAGACCGCGCTCGCGGTGAGCCTGGAGGTGGGCGCGAAGGAGGCGACCGCGCGGGTCCTGGAGAGCACGGCCGTGACCATGGTGGCCCTCGGCGAGCCCGTGGCCGCGCTGGCGGTGGCGGGCCGGGCGCTGGACGAGCTGGCGGAGAGCGGCGACCAGCAGACCACCACCAACGTGCTCGTGGTCATGGCGGACGCGAACCGGCTGCTCGGCAGGCTGCGAACGGCGGACGAGCAGTTCCAGCAGGCCCTCACGAAGGCCGACCGGATCGGGTTCCAGCCCGCCGCGGCGCGGGCGCTGATCGGGCTGGCCACGACGCGCCGGCTGCTGGGTGCGCCGGAGGAAGCGCTGGAGCTGTGTGAGAAGGCGTTGAGGATCGTGCAGGACGTCGGGCTGCGGATCACGGAAGCGTTGGCGCGCACCGAGTTGGCGGCGATCCACCACGCACTCGGGAACGCCGGGGCGGCGGAGGAGCAGACCGCCGCCGCGGCTCGGCTGCGGCAGGAGACGGGGATGGCCGGGTAACGCTCGGGCGACCCCCGCGATCTCCCGGGCGGAACCCTCGCGCAGGAGGTCGTCGCCCGTGGCTGATTTCGGCTTCAACGTCGGTGTCTTCAAGGTGGACTTCACCTCCGCCGAGGTCGCCGCGTTCCGCGCCAGGTTCCGCGGGGACCCCCTGTACTCGGGGCCCTGCCTGGTGGTGGAACGCCAATCGGGTCTCGCGTTGGACAGCCGTCAGGAACCGGTCGAGGGCAGCAGCCCCGTCCTCTACCCCGTGCACGGGCTGCCGTGGCAGCACTGGCGCATCAGTCCCGCTCGGCGGGGCACCGTCCGGATCACCACCGGGATCAACGGCCTCGCGCTCACCGCCCCGCGCTCACCGGAGGACTGGAGCCCGGTGCGGATGAACCGGGTGACCTCGGGCGAGGAGCAGCTCTGGCGGCTGCGGCCGACGGACGACGGCTCCGCCTTCCTGATCGAGAGCGCGGTCTCGGAGCACGCGCTCGATGCCACCGAGAAACCCGAGTGGCTGGCCTCCCCGCACCTGTGGAGCACGCACTGGGCGGCCTGGCAGCAGTGGGTCATCTGCCGGCTGCCGATGGCCTGAGGCCCTCCCGCACGCGCCACACCGCGTCGCACGTCGTGCACGTCGGCCAGCACCACGCCGCCTTCGTGCCCCGGTCGCGCGGCACGGTGATCGGGACACCGCACAGCGTCTCCCCCTCGTCGGCCACGACCAGGTCGACCGGGATCGCGTGCCGTCGGCCCCCGTCGGGGAACCAGCGGAACGGCCGAGTGCCCATCACGTGATTTCCCCTTGGCCAATTCGGAGCCGCATTGCGCGCTCGTCGCACAAGGTGCCGATTTCGCGCGCGATCCCGGCCAATTCGCCCAACCGCCGAGCTGCCAAGGCCTGATCAGGGTGATTTCCCAGGAGGTCCGTGAACGCGAACGACAACCGGCTCAAGCACTCCCTCACATCATCGAGTTCATTTGTTGACCACCGGTCCATTTAGGCCTCCCACCTGCGATATCATCAAGATTGACCGATGCTAATAAATGTGGTCAATGCCCTGATCGAGGGACTTTCACGGGCGCCGAATACCCTTATGCTGGTCGTATGATCCGCAATACCCCGAAGGCGATGGCCTTGGGTGCCAAGCTTCGAACAGCGCGAGAAGCGGCCGGATTCAGCCAGCGGATGCTCGCGAAACAGCTCCGGATCAACCAGGCCGTCGTGTCCCGCAACGAGAGCGGCGACCGGGTGCCGAGCCAGAGCGAGGTGGCGGCGATCCTCGACGCCACGGGCGTGACCGGTGTCGAGCGGGACGAGATCGTCGAGTCCGCTCGCGACACGAGCGGATCCCTCTGGCAGGGCACCGATCTTCCGGAGCAACCCGCACAACTCGCGGCGCTGCTGGATGTCGAGCAGATGACG
>DATMCA010001624.1:0-19542 GCA_035559015.1 Umezawaea sp.
CCAAGCACATCCTCAGTTCGCACGGGCCCGTGGTCACCAACCGCACCGGCGAGCTGCTCACCGCCATGCGCGGCATCCCGGCGATGACGCCGTGGCTGCCGCCCGAGGACGTCGAGGTCGAGGCGGTGCTGGAACGCCACGAGGCGGAACTGGCCGCCGTCGCCGAAGCGCACCAGGTCTGATCCCGGAAGGAAATCCATGACCACGCATGACCTGACACCTCCGCGGGGTGTCGTCGTCGTCTTCTCCGACATCTGGTGCTCGTTCGCGCACGTGACGATCCACCGGCTGCACGAGTCCCGCCGCAGACTGGGGCTGGAGGGCCGGGTGTCGTTCGACCACCGGGCCTTCCCGCTGGAACTGCTCAACCGCAAGCCGAGCCCGCGCACCGGGACCGACAGCGAGGTCGCCCGGATGGGCAGCGTCGAACCCGGTGCGGGCTGGCAGCTGTGGCAGGACAAGGACTGGCTCTACCCGTCGAGCACACTGCTCGCGCTGGAGGCGGTCCAGGCCGCCAAGGAACAGGGTCTCACCGCGTCCGAACAGCTGGACCTGGCTCTGCGCAGGGCTTTCTGGGCCGAGTCGAAGAGCATCGCCAACTACCACGTGATCCTGGACGCGGCCGAGAGCACGGGTGTCGTCGACGTGGGGGCGTTGGCCGCGGCGCTGGACGACGGCCGAGCCAGGCGCCTGCTGTCCGAGCAGGCGGCGATCTCGGCGACCGAGGTCGTCAACTGCAGCCCGCACCTGTTCCTGCCCGACGGCACGGACCACGCCAACCCCGGCATCGAGGTCGACTGGGCGGGCGAGTACGGCGTCGGCTGGCCGATCATCGGGGCCGACGACCCGCACGCCGTCGACGACCTCCTCAAGCGCTCCGCGCTCTGAGGCGGGCACACCTCGTTCTAAGGAATTGAAATAGGGACATAACGACGATCGACCATGTTTACCAGGGCGCGCCGGGAGATACTTCCCGGCGGCGCCCTTTTTTATTTTCGGTGGTTGCGGATTTCCGAAGCAAGCGTGAAAAGCTTCCGTTACGGCGACGTTTCTTTGGCTACGCTGGCGGTGCCATCGAGGCGACATAACCGTCAGCAGGCGACTTGTTCAGTCCGACCCGGCGGCGGAAAGAATCGTAATTTTCCAAGGGGTCTCAGCCGGACCCCTTATTCACCGTGCCCATCTTCAGTCCTGGGGGAATACCCACATGAGCACCGAAACGACCACTAGGAATCAGCTCGGCACGCCGGAAAAGGATCTCGCCGCTCCGGATGTGAGTGGCTTCGTCGACCTCACGCAGCACGAGATACTGGCGCTGAAGACCCGGTTCAACCTGGCCGACGCCCACACCCACCAGCGTCAGTCCGGTAGCCAGGACAAAATCGTCGACAACCTGCCGGAATTATGGCGCGAGGCCGAGGAAGGTCTCCAGTCGTTCTACGAAAAACGATTCATCGAGGCCTTCTTTCGACTGCACCAGCAGCCCGGTGCGGCTGATCTGAACAAGACGATGCTCTCGTACGCGGCGAGCATCTCCACGATGGTCGCGGCAATGTTCCTGAAACAGCGCGATATGTCCGTTTCGCTCATCGAGCCGTGCTTCGACAACCTCGTCGACCTGTTGCGGAACATGCAGGTCGAGATCAGCCCGATCGACGAGTCCGAACTGCACGACCCGGACGCCATCTACGACAACCTGGTGCGCACGGTGACCACCGACGCGCTGTTCCTGGTCGACCCGAACAACCCCACCGGCTTCAGCCTCCTCAAGGACGGCCGCAAGGGGTTCGAGCAGGTCGTGCGCTACTGCGTGGACCACGGCAAGCTGCTGCTGATCGACCAGTGCTTCGCGTCGTTCGCGCTGGCCGACCGCAACGTCGGCCGGTTCGACATCTACCAGCTGCTGGAGTCCTCCGGCGTCACCTACATGGCGATCGAGGACACCGGCAAGACCTGGCCGGTGCAGGACGCCAAGTGCGCGATGATCACCGCCAGCGACGACATCCACGAGGCCGTCTACAACCTGCACACCAGCGTCCTGCTCAACGTGTCGCCGTTCGTGCTGAACTTCCTGGCCAACTACGTCGAGGACTCGATCGAGGACGGCTTCGCGTCCGTGCGCGACGTCATCACCGAGAACCGGGCGCTGGCCAAGTCGATGCTCGACGGGGACGTGCTGGAGTACATCGAGCCCGCCGTGAACGTCAGCGTGGCGTGGTTCCGGATCAAGCCCGAGAACCTGACCGCGAGCCGGTTGCAGGAGAAGCTGCTGGAGAACGAGGTCTACGTCCTGCCGGGCACCTACTTCTACTGGAACGAGCCGGTCAAGGGCGAGCGGTTCATCCGCCTGGCGCTGGCCCGCGAACCGGAGATGTTCGCCGGCGCCATGCGCGCCCTGGTCGAGGTGCTGGACCGCGATGAGTGGTGAAGCGGTCGTCGACGCGTCGCTGTTCATGGCGATGAACAGCACGGACGAGCGGATCCGCCGGGCGGGCAAGCGGTTCTTCGTCGAACGGTTGGACTCCGGGGCCCTGATGAGCCTGGAGCAGGTCGGCCGGTGCGACGCGGTGATCTGGGGAGGCCACTCCCGCGCGGAGCAGGACGCCTACTACCCGTTCATGGACAACCTGCACACCGACATGAGGATCGACCGGGTCGGCTACGACGAGGAGGACCTGCGCCTCGCGCTGACCTCCACCGCGCTGGCCGACCTGCCGCTGACCAGGCGGCTGACCGCGGCGTTCGCCCTCAACCGTGGCGCGACGCTGTACACGGTCGACCCGCTGCTGGTCGACCGCCCCGACCTGCCGCTCGGCGCGCTGCCGGACGGCGACGAAGCGCGGTTCCCGGAACCGCTGGAGCGGATGTACCGGGAGTCGTTGGCGCTGCTGGTGAAACCCGAAGACGTGTGAGGTGGAGCAGATGGGGTACAAGGGAGCGATCGTCCCGCTCGTGACGCCGCTCGACGGCGGCGGCGCGGTGTCGGAGTCCAGTGTGGACTCCCTGATCGGATCGCTCGGCGACGAGGTCACCGCGCTGATGCCGACGTTGAGCACCGGCGAGGGCTGGAAGCTCTCGCCGGACCAGTGGACGGCGATGGTGGCCGCGACCAAGGAGCACTCGCGCGGACTGCCCGTGCTGTCCGGGATCCAGCTCCCGACCACCGACGAGGTGATCGAGCGGGCGAGGACCGCCGTCGACCTCGGCGTGGACGCGATCGTGGTGACCACGCCGTACGGGACGGACGTCACGCAGGACGCGATCTTCGAGCACTTCCGCCGGATCCGCGAGGCGATCGGCGTCGGGATCTTCCTCTACAACGAGGAAGCCGTGTCGGGCAACCGGATCGAGCTCGACACGCTGCTGCGGATCTGCCGGCTGCCCGGCATCGTCGGCATCAAGGAGTCCAGTGGTGACGCGGCCTACACGACCGCGATGACCGAGGCGGGCACCGGGATCCCGGTCTTCGAGGGCTGGGAGAACCTGCTGTCCCGCGTCCGCGGCATCGCCGGGTTCATCGGACCGCTGGTGAACCTGGAACCGGCCCTGTGCAACGCGATGCTGGTCGACCCCACACCCGACCGGCAGGCCGAGGTGAACGCGGCCTGCGAGCGCTTCGGCCTGTTCGGCGACGAGTGGTACCGGCCGCTGAAGGCGGAACTGGTGCGCCGGGGCGTCATCGAGACCGACCTGGTCGTGCCGGAATCGGTGGTGCCGGCATGACCGCCCAGGTCGTGGACACCGAGCTGCGCACGCTCTACCGGCTCAACCGGTCCGTGCCCGACGTCGAGGGGTACCGCACCATCCTCGCGCTGGAGCACAAGCACTTCGTCGCGCGGGCCGAGGAGATCGAGGCGGGCGCGCCGCACTTCGCGACCCGCGGCGACCTCGTGCGGGCGCTGGCGGACCGGCTGGCGGACGAGGAGGCGAACCCGAGCGAGAGCGACCTGTTCATCGCCGAACAGGCGAACCTGGAGCAGTTCAAGGAGATCGTCTCGCAGTTCGCCGTCGACGGGATGATCGAGTCCCAGTCGCTGCTGGCGGTCGTCCCCAGGCTGCCGAGCCGGTCGCGGATGGCCGTGCTGCGGGTGCTGATCGACGAGTTCGGCTGCGGCAACGACGACCAGGAGCACGCCGGGCTCTACACCGGTCTGCTGACCGAGCTGGGCCTGTCGACCGACCTGGAGCACCACGTGGCACGGGCGGAGGACGGCGTCCTCGCGTTCGTCGGCCTGTTCTACTGGCTGGCCGCGCGGGCGCCGGAGCCGGACTACTTCCTCGGCGCCTACTCCTACTTCGAGTCCAGCGTGCTCTACGCGTTCCGCAGCTTCGCCGCGGCGAGCAAGCGGCTCGGCGTGCGGCACGACCGCTACTACACCGAGCACCTCTACATCGACGCCTTCCACAGCAAGCAGATGCAGGCCGCGATCCGCGACCTGGACCTGGAGCGCGGCGTCGACCTGCGGAAGGTGTGGACCGGGGTCGAGCTGACCAGCGCGATCGTGGCGGAGGCCGTGGACGCGGCCGTCGCCAGGGCCAGGAGCGTCCGGTGAGCGCGGGCCGCACGAAGGCCGTGCTGCGCCAGCTCGACGCGGACCTCCTGCTCGTGGAGGTCGGCGAGCACCGGTTCCTCACCCAGGCCGCGTGCCCGCACCGCAAGGGGCGGCTGCTGTTCGGCTACGTGAACGACCGCAGGCTGCGCATCACCTGTCCGCTGCACCACTCCACCTTCGACCTGACCACCGGAGCCCAGGTCGCCGGACCGCCGTGCGGCGACCTGAAGGTGACCGTCCTGGAGGGCTCAGCGCCCTACCCGGTCCCCGCCGAGGTGGCGGAGGCCGTCTGAACCGACCGCCGGCCACGTCCTCCCCGCGTGGCCGGCGCGTCCCCCTCTCGACCCGACCAGGGAGCGGCCGCCCCATGTCCTCGATCGTCGAAAGCCCGCCGTCGCGCACGTCCGACCCCGACGGCGAACTCGTCGCCCCGCACGACCGGACGTCCACGGCACGTGAATTCCTCTGGATCTGGCACTCCGCGCAGTTCTCGTTCGGCGTCGTCGTGCTCGGCTCGGTACCGGTGAGCTTCGGCCTCGGCTGGTGGGGGAGCGTCACGTCCGCGCTGCTCGGCCTGCTGATCGGCACGCTCGTGTTCGCGCCGCTGGCCAGGTTCGGCATGCGGACCGGCGCCACCGACGCCGTGTCCAGCGCCGCGCACTTCGGCGTGCGCGGCCGGGTGGTCACCAACGTGATCACCCTGTGCGTGGCGATCGGTTTTTTCGCCATCGCCGTGTGGACGGGCGGCACCGCCGTCCTCGTCGCCGGGCAGCGGATGTTCGGCACCCCCGCGGGCACCGGCGCGCTCGCGGCGGTGATCCCCGTGGTGGCGCTCGCCGTGGTGCTGGTCGCGGTGTTCGGCCTGCGCGCGCTGATGGCCACCTACAAGGCGGTCACGGTGGTCGGCGGCCTGGTGCTGCTGGGTCTCGTGGTCGCGCTGCTGCCCGACTTCGACCCCGGTGTCACCGGCACGCCGCTGCTGGGGGGCTTCTGGCCCACGTGGGCGCTGGGCGTGTCGTTCGGCATCACCGTGCCCATCACCTACGCGACCCTCCAGGGTGACTACTCGCGCCACCTCAGGGCCGGCACGACCGACCGGAGCGCGGTCGGCTGGAACGGCCTGGCGATGTTCCTCAGCAACGCCGTCGCGCTGGTCGTCGGGATCATGGCGACCACGATGTTCGCCGACCCGTCGGTGCCGTGGGTGATCGCCCTGACGAACGTCGTGCCGCCGTGGTTCGTCGCCTTCGTGGTGGTGTTCGGCTTCTTCGGCACGCTGCCTCAGGGGGCGCTGTGCGTGTACGCCGCCGGTCTGACGGCGAACTCGTTGGTGCGCAACGCTTCCCGCGTCACCTGCACGGTGGTGGTGGCCGCGGTCGGCGTCGTCGTGCTGTACGTTGGCGCGGTGGCCTACGACGCGATCGGCTCCATCTCCACGTTCATCCTCTTCCTGCTCGCGCTCATCGCGCCGTGGTCGGCGATCATGCTCGTCGGCTTCGCCCAGCGGGGTGGCCGGTACACGCCCGACGAACTCCTGGGCCGTGGCCGGTACTGGTTCACCGGCGGCGTCAACCTCAGGGCCGTGGCGGCGTTCCTGCCCGCCGTGGTGCTGGGCCTGCTGCTCGCCGCGAACCCGGTCTACACCGGGCCGCTGGCCGGGATCGCGGGCGGCGTCGACCTGAGCTGCGTGGTGCCGTTCGTCGTCGCGGGTGCCGGTTACCACCTGCTGTGCAAGGCTTTCCCCGAGCACGAGGCGGAGGTACCCCGTGGCTGATGACCCCAGGCTGCCCGACAGCCCCGACACGGTCGTGGTGTTCAGCGACCTGAACTGCTCGTTCGCCCACCTCGGCGTGCACCGGCTGCACGAGGCGCGGACCAGGCTCGGTCTCGTCGGCAAGCTCTGGTTCGACCACCGGGCGTTCCCGCTGGAGCTGTTCAACCGCGAGGTGAACCAGCGGCCCGGTGTCGACTCGGAGGTCGCCGTCGTCGGCGCGCTGCAACCGGACGCGGGCTGGCGGCTGTGGCAGGGCCCGGACTGGACCTACCCGGTCACCATGCTGCCGCCGCTGGAAGCCGTGCAGGCGGCCAAGTCCCAGTCCTGGGCGGCCAGCGAGGACCTGGACCGCGCGCTGCGGCGGGCGTTCTGGGCCGACGGCCGGTGCATCTCGCTGCGCCACGAGATCCTGGACATCGCCGCCTCGACGGGTGTCGTGGACGTGACCGCGCTCGCCGCGGACCTCGACACCGGCCGGGCGCGGTCGGCGGTGATGGCCCAGTTCGCCGCGGCGGAGCACGGCCGGGTGAACTGCAGCCCGCACGTCTTCCTGGTCGACGGCACGAACGCCGCCAACCCCGGCGTCGACGTCTCGTGGGTGAACGGCGGCTTCGGCACCGGGTTCCCGGTCGTCGCGGCGGACGACCCGACCGCCTGCGAACCGCTGCTGCGGCGCGCGGCCGAACTGGCGGGGATCTGAGGCTCGGCCTCGGCGAAGGCCTGGCGTTCGCCGGCGGCTCGGTCCTCCACGGTCGCACGAGGTCGTTCGGGACCAGGCGCCACCTGCCCGCCCCTTCGTCGAGGCAGGGGCGGGCAGGTGGCACTGGTGCCGGATGAGTCAGGACGTCGGCATCAGCGGATCGATCCCGCGTCAGGGCCGCAGAGCGCGTGGTTGATGAGGTCGAACCCGAAGTCCGTCACCGGCAACTCGATGCCCGGGTCCGGCTTCGTCGAGTCGGTGTTGATGGACACGACGATGCTGCGAGAACCGTCGGGCGTCACCCCGTTGCGGGTCTTGAAGCCGTGGATGTCGCCGCCGTGCGTCCACATACCACCGCAGGAGTTCGGGACGTACATGATGCCCAGCCCGTACCGCACACCCGGCAGGATCTTCCGGAAGAGGTCGTTGGTGTCGACGGTGGTGAGCATCTGCGCGAGTTGGGCGCGTTTGAGAACCCTGCCGCCCAGCAGCGCTCGCAGGAACCGGTTGGTGTCGTCGACGGTGCTGATCATCTCCCCGGCCGCGTTCGCCCATGACGGGTTCATCGTGGTCGCGTCGATCTCGTCGCCGAACTTGGGGTCCTCGGCCGTTGCCCCTTCGCCGGGGAACCGTTGGTAGCCGATGGCGTGCGGGGTGGGCAGTGCTGTTTTGGTTCCAGGGATGGAGGTGTTGTCGAGGTTGAGCGGCTTGATGATGCGCGTGGTCACCTCGTCGCGCCAGCTGTTGCCGGTGACCTCGCCGATGATCATGCCGGCGAGTAGGTAGTTGGTGTTCGAGTAGCTCCACGACGTCCCAGGTTGGAACAGCGGTGCGGACGCCATGGCCAAGGCCATGGCCTCTCGGGGCGTCAAGGTCGTGTTGCGCTCCTCCAGGAACTTCGCCTTGTCACCGAGCCATGGCATGAAGTGGGTGTAGTCGGGCAGCCCGCTCGTGTGCTGAAGGAGCTGCCGGACGGTGATCTTGGTGCCGTCGTTGCCGTTGCCCGCGACCAGGCCGGGCAGCCAGCGGTCCACGGTGTCGTCGAGCGACAGCTTTCCCTCGCCGACGAGTTGGAGCAGCGTCGCCGCCACGAAGGTCTTGGTGAAGCTGCCGATCCGGAACTTCGCGTCCCAGGGCACAGGCGTTTTGGTGGTGCGGTTCCCTACCCCGCTGCGGACCTTGACGTGGCCGTCTTCCCCGTCGAGGCCGACCAGCACCCCCGGAGCGCCGAACTTC
Organism: Umezawaea sp.; assembly: GCA_035559015.1. Classification (GTDB taxonomy): domain Bacteria; phylum Actinomycetota; class Actinomycetes; order Mycobacteriales; family Pseudonocardiaceae; genus Umezawaea. The sequence goes on from DATMCA010001624.1 coordinate 8,264, forward strand.
AACAGGGCGTCGGCGTCGTGTTGCACCGTGGCGCGGGGAGTGGTGGACGGTGGATGGGTCGTCGCGTCCGAAACCTGGGTTCCGATCGCCAGGCCGGATGTCACCGCCACGGTTGCCGCGGTGGCGAGCGCGAACCTCGTCTTGATCCTGGCCGGGACTGAACTGGTGCACGGAATCATGGTTCGTTCTCCTTGGTGGAAGCGGTGTTGTCGGAACCGTTGGGTTGCGTGAATGGTTCGCGGTCACAGCAGGGCGAACAGTGCTGCCGCGCCGCCCGCCGCGGCGAGCGTTGCCGCCGCTCCGGCGAGGAAGCGCGGGTTGCCGAGGTTGACGGTCCAGCCACTGCCCACCCGGCTGGGTACCAGTACCGCCGGGTCGTTGGCATTGACGTAGAACAGCCCGGCAGCCACCGAATGGCGGTCGTCGTCTCGGCGCACGAGGCCGGTTGGCGCCTCCGCGGGCACCCTGCTTCCCCCGCCACCGACCCGCAGGACCAGGTGCGCGGTCACGGCGAGCGACGCGGCCAAGGGGACGCCGACGATTGTCGCCAGGAGCCAGCCGGAGCGGTTCTCGCTCCAGATGGCGGCGGAAAGGCCCAGCAGCATGAGGTTCAGCAGGGTCGTTATCCCGAGGATGGCGCGAGCCGTGCCGGCGAGATACCCGCGGTACCGCTCGGCACTTTCGCGAGGCTGTGCGGCGTCCAGATCGGGCCGTGCGCGCAGCGCCAGGACGACCATGCCTGCCATGAGCACCGTGAGCAGCACCTGGCCGAAGACCAGGCCGAAGGCGGTCCAGACGGTGGTGGGGTATTCGCGGTAACCGTTTTCCCCGAGCGAGTGCTGAGGCAGCTTGAGCGTGTCGGGCAGGTCCGGGTACACGACGACGCCGGCCAGTGCGGTGACGGCGATGATCAGCGCCGAAGGGATCGTCCACGGCCAGGGGAAGCGGACGGGGTCCGTGCGCAGCGAGGTGTCGGCGACTGCGCCTTGGCGCAGGTGCCCGTACCAGTTGCCGGTGTCCTTGGCCTGGGTGATCGCGCGGTGAGCGCGTGCCCACAGTGTGGCGGCGGCGAAGCAGAGGACGGCGACACCTACGCTCGCGGGCGCCACGCTGTCGAGCAACGACCCGGCGAGAGCGGCGAGCAGCGATATCACCGGGGTGGTGACGAGGAGGGTGCTGCCGTACCGGCGGCGCTGCTGGAGGATCACCGGATCGCCTGCCAGGTCCGGAGGTGTCCGGACGCCGAACGCGATCGACGGTGGGCTGAGGCGCGGATGCGGGACGAAGTGGAGGAGGGCACCCACCATCGCGGTGATGCCGAGGTTGAGGGCTCCGATGACCAGCACGACGTTCACCTGTTCCGGTTGATGGGAGATCGGGGCAAGGCGGTGGGGCGGGGCGCTGACCTGCTGCCGTCGAGGTGAACCGGCACTCCGCGGCCGCTCCTCGGGTCACCGTTCACCCGGATCACCGCCCTCGCCAGGGCCGGGGAAGGCGAACAGGGTCGTGCGGACGTATTCCAGGACGTCCGCCTTCGGCAGCCCGCGGACGTCGGCCTCGGCGAGCAGGGTCCGGGCACGCCGTTTCCAGTCGGCGTCGGTTCCCGCGTCACCGGACGGCTGCTTGACGTCCGGCCGGACGACCGCGCCGCTCTTCCGGTTGATCCGGATGATCCCCTCGCGGCGCAACAGGTCGTACGCCTTGCTCACCGTGTGGAAGTTGATCGCCAGGTCGACGCCCAACTGCCTGGTGGAGGGGAGGTCGGCACCGGCCGCCAGTTCCCCGTCGGCGATGGCCTCGACGATGCGGTCGCGAATCTGTTGGTAGATCGGTGTCTCGCTGTCGAGGTCCAGTGTCAGATGCACAACAGGAACTCTATCTGATCTATAGATAGTAGAACAGTGTCTCCGGCGGATTTTTGAGCAACCGGTGCCGACGAGGTGCGCGGTACGGTGCTCCGGACGCCTCAGAAGAACGGCGCTGGTTCGCCACGGCTCTGCGGATCGTCACCGGAGGAGAAGTGACCTTGAGCCCGCCCTCTCGGCGTACTCGTCGATCGGCCTTGTGGAGTGCCAGTGACTCTCAACCAGTTGGCGGACCGCGTGGTTGTCGCCGATCCGGCCGCGGTGCTCGTCGGAAGGGTCTTCGACCCCGATGCGGACGGGCCGTGCCTGGTCGTCAGACGTGGTGACGAACTCGTCGACATCACCTCGCACGGGCCGACCTCCGCCGATCTCCTGGCCCGGTCGGACGTCCTGGACGTCGCCCGCCGCGCGGAGGGGCGGACCTGGAACCTCCGCGAAGTCGTCCGCTCGACCATGTCCGGTGGCCGGGGGAGTGCGCACCTGCTCGCCCCCTGCGACCTCCAGGTGATCAAGGCGGCGGGGGTGACCTTCGCCGGCAGCATGATCGAGCGGGTCATCGAGGAACGGGCCGCGGGGGACGCTGCGCGGGCGGACGGCATCCGCGCGTCCCTGCACCACATCGTGGGCACGGCCCTCGCCGTCACGCCCGGCAGCCCCGAAGCCGCGGAGGTCAAGCGGGCACTGGTCGGACAGGGCCTGTGGTCGCAGTACCTCGAAGTCGGCATCGGACCCGATCCGGAGATCTTCACCAAGGCCCCGGTCCTGTCGGCGGTGGGGGTCGGCGCGGACGTCGGCGTCCTTTCGGGATCCTCCTGGAACAACCCCGAGCCCGAACTGGTCCTCGTCGCGGATCCGGACGGCAACGCGGTCGGCGCGACCCTCGGGAACGACGTGAACCTGCGCGACTACGAAGGGCGCAGCGCGCTGCTGCTGGGCAAAGCGAAGGACAACAACGCTTCCTGCGCGATCGGTCCGTTCATCCGCCTGTTCGACGAGGGTTTCGGCCTCGCGGAGGTCGCGCAGACGACCATCACGACGCGCGTCACCGGCGAGGACGGGTTCGAGGCCGAACACGTGGGACGCCTCGCGGACATCAGCCGCCCGCTTCCCGAACTGCTGGCGGCCACCCGCGGGCGCCACCACCAGTACCCCGACGGGTTCGTGCTGTTCACCGGGACCTCCTTCGCCCCGGCGATGGACCGGGGGGAGCAGGGCATGGGCTTCACCCACCACGACGGCGACATCGTCGCCATCGAGTCCCCCCACCTCGGCCTGTTGGCGAACACGGTGGTCAAGAGCGAGGACGCCGCGCCCTGGACGTCCGGGGTCAGGGCGCTCATGCGGAACCTGGCCGCGCGCGGACTCCTCGGTGCTCCGGACGGTGCCCGATGAGCCCGCGTGTCTCCGTCCCCGCCGGCTTGCGGGAGTAGCGAGAACTCGTGAGCAGCCGGGTGTCCACCTGGACCGGTCGGCCGCGTTCTCGGACCTCGTCGACCGGTCCGGGTGAGCGGACAACTCACCGGACAGACGTGTCCGGACACGTGGACGGCGGGTCTTCGCTGCTGGTTCGCTGATCGGGATAGCCCTGCCAACCCCAGTCGATGGGAGTTGATCAATGGTGTCCGGAGTTCGTCGGATCGGTGCGGTCATCGCGGCGGTCGTACTGATGACCAGCGGGACCACGGCCACGGCGAGCGCGCTCGCGAAGACCGGGCCGGTCTCCGTGGCGTACGTCGAGGTGAACAACAACAGCATGCTGAACGTGGGCAAGTACGCGTTGTCCAACGGCAGCGGGAACGTCTTCGACATCGGCGTGATCTTCGCCGCCAACATCAACTACAACACCAGCACGAAGTCGGCCTACCTGTACTTCAACCCGAACGTGCAGCGCGTGCTGGACAACGTGGCCACCGAGGTCCGGCCTCTACAGGCCAAGGGGATCAAGGTCACGCTGTCCATCCTGGGCAACCACGAGGGCGCCGGGTTCGCCAACTTCCCGACCAAGCAGTCCGCCGAGGCGTTCGCGAAGCAGTTGTCCGACACCGTGACCAGGTACGGCCTGGACGGCATCGACTTCGACGACGAGTACTCGGAGTACGGCAAGAACGGCACCGGCCAGCCGAACGCGAGCTCGTTCGTGTACCTGGTCACGGCGTTGCGGGCGTTGATGCCCAACAAGCTCATCACGCTGTACAACATCGGCCCGTCGGCGACCCGGCTGTCGTACGGCGGCGTGGACGTCACGTCGAAGTTCGACTACGCCTGGAACCCCTACTACGGCACGTGGGGCGTGCCGGCCATCGCCCTGCCCAAGTCCAGGCTCTCGCCCGCGGCCGTCCAGATCAGCTCGACGCCCACCAGCACCGCCGCCAGCCTCGCCCGGCGAACGGTGAGCGAGGGCTACGGCGTCTACCTGACGTACAACCTCGGCGCCTCCGACGCGCACACGTACATCTCCTCCTTCACCAGGGAGCTCTACGGCACGGACGCCCGCTACACCGGATAGCGGTCGGTGGCACCGGGATCCGCTTCCTGACCGGACCCCGGTGCCACCGACTCGCTCAGCCCAGGTCGACGCTCGGCCCGACCAGGTGGTGTGCGGCCCCGAGCGGCGGTGACGTGGCACGATCACCGGTCACCGCCGAACCGGAGGAACGCCATGACCAGGGTCCGCGACCCGTTGTCCGTCGCCCCGTCCCTGCTCGCCGCCGGTCTGCTGTTCGGCGTGCTGTCGATCGGCCACCTCGTCGCCCAGCTCGTCGGCGCCGACGGGGTCGCCAGGACCACCCAGTGGTCGCTGATGCCGGTGCTCGCCGCGGCGGTGTGGTTCGCGACGACCGGTGCGCCGCGCGGGCGGTCGGTGCGCCTGGTGCTGGTGGCGCTCTTCTTCTCGTGGCTGGGTGACGGCGTTCCGGGCCTGCTGACCGGCGACGCCCGGTTCCTGGTCATGGTGGGGTTGTTCCTGTGCGCCCAGGTCGTCTACTCGGTGGCGTTCTGGCCCTGGCGGCACCGTTCGGTGCTGCGCGGGCCCGCGCTCGCCGCGTACCTGCTCGCGTTCGGTGCCCTGCTGGTCGCCTGCGCACCGGGTGCGGGCGGCCTGCTCGTCCCGGTGGTCGTCTACGGCCTGTGCCTGACGCTGATGGCGGTGCTGGCCACCGGCGTCAACCGGTTGGCGGCGGTCGGCGGCGCGCTGTTCCTCGTCTCCGACGGACTCATCGCCCTGGACGCGTTCGCCAGGTGGTACGACCCGTGGGCACCGGGCTTCTGGGTGATGCTGACCTACCTGGCGGGTCAGGCGCTGATCGCCGCCGAGGTGTCGCGTGCGGGCGGGAAACCGAGCCCGGTCTGATCGGGTTTCGTAAACGACGACGTGGCGTTCCCGGGTGTGGCACTCCCCGGCTCGCTCGCCCTTCTTCACCGGTGGTCACCCGCGTTGACTGGTGATCACCACTTCAGAAGGGCAGGCCGAGTTGAGCATCGTGATCATCACCGGTGGCAGTCGGGGCATCGGCGCGGCGACCGCGCTGGCGTCCGCCGAACGCGGCACCGGCGTCATCCTCACCTACAAGAGCAATCCCGAGTCCGCGCGGGGCGTCGTCGACAAGATCACCGGCGACGGTGGGCGGGCCGTGGCGTTGGAGCTCGACGTCGCGGACAGCTCGTCGTTCCCGGCGTTCGGCGAGACCGTCCGCACCGCGCTGCGGACGACGTGGGACCGCGCCGACTTCGACCAGTTGGTCAACAACGCGGGCTACGGCGTCTTCAACCCCATCGCGACGGTCACCGAGGCGGAGTTCGACGGGTTGTACAACGTCCACCTCAAGGGACCGTTCTTCCTCACCCAGACCCTGCTGCCGCTCATGGCCGACGGCGGTCACGTCGTGAACATGACCAGCGCGACGACTCGGGTGACGACCTCCGGTGTCGCGCCGTACGCCAGTTTCAAGGGCGGCTTGGACGTGCTCACCCGCTACCAGGCCAAGGAGTTCGGTGACCGCCGCATCAGGTTCAACGCGATTTCCCCCGGCCCGATCCGCACCGAGCTCGGCGGTGGGCTCGACGACGAGTTCGAGAGCCTGCTGGCCTCGCAGACGGCGCTCGGACGCGTCGGTGAACCCGACGAGGTCGCCAGGGTGATCGTGAGCCTGCTCTCCGACGACAACCGCTGGATCAACGCCCAGACCATCGAGGTCTCGGGCGGCTTCGCCGTCTGACGGCTCCACCCGCGCCGACGACACCACCGGAGAGGAACCCCTGTCATGTCGGAAACCTTGGAGATCACCACCCTCAGGCCCGCCCTCGGCCTCGGTGCCGCCGACTTCGTCACCGCGAACGCGGACGTCGACGAGTACCTCAAGCGGCAGCCGGGGTTCCGCTGGCGCCGCGTCGTCGAGGCGGCGGACGGCACCGTCATCGACATCGTCGCCTACGACAGCATGGCCCACGCCGAGTCCGGTGCCGCGGGCATCATCGGCGAGATGGGGGACTCACCCGTGCACGCGACCATCGACCACGGCACGGTCGACTGGCGCTTGACCACCGTCCTGCACCACGTGGAGTAGGCCCGCCGCGCGGGATCGATCCGTGCGATCCCGCCGGGATGTGTGACGAGCCGGACCACCCGCCCGTCGGTGCGTCAGAACCGGAACCGCACGATGCGGGTGGACCGCCTCAGGCCCGGCACCAGGTTCAGCAGGCGGTAGGCGCGGCGGACGTTCGCGGGGGCCTTGGCCATCAACAGCGGTGAGTCGTTCATCGGCGCCTCGTCGACGTAGTCGAGCCGCGGGTGCCACTCGGCGATCTTGGCCGGATCGTCGAAGCCGCAGTGGAAGCGCGTGCCGTACCTGCGCAGCGTGGGGTCCCACCCCGACGTGCGCGACGCCCAGACCGACACCGTGTCGAACTGCGCCTGGCCGCTGGGGAAGGCGTCGACGACGCCGGTCAGCAGGCGCCGGAAGTCCGTCTCGGTCAGGTAGGGCACCAGGCCCTCGGCGATCATCAGCACCGGCCGGCCGCGCGGGACGCGGTCCAGCCAGGTCAGGTCGGTGACGCTGGAGCCGATCAGGGCGCAGTGCTCCCTCGGGGGCAGGAACCGTTGCCGCATCTCGATGATGGCGGGGTAGTCCAGGTCGTACCAGTCGACGGTGGCAGGTGGGTCGAGCCGGTACACCCTGGCGTCGAGGCCACAGCCCAGGTGCAGGACCACCGCGTCGGGGTGGTCGGCGAGGAAGCTCCGCGCCCAGTCGTCGTGAGCCTTGGCGCGCACCACGGCGGCGAGGCCCATCTGGCTGGTGCCGAACCGGCGCTCGTCGTAGTGGGGGTCGAGCCCGCGCATCGCCCGCTCGGCGTACTGGTCGCCGAGGATCGGGTCCGGCAGCCGGTTGTCCAGCGCCTTGGCCCTGAGGACGGGGCTGAGGGTCTTCTGCACCCCGACGAGTCCGGTGTCGCTCACGTCGGGGACGTTACTGATGCGACGGCCGGGAGGGGAAGAGGCGACGCCCGAGCCGGTCGCGGTGACGTGGGCGGGGGAGAGGCCGGCCGCTCGACGGCCGCGCCCCGACCTGGACCACCGCCGTGCGGAGCCCGGTGGCCGCGTGGACCGGTCGGTTCTCCGACGGGTCTTCCTCCGGCGTGCGGCGATGTCCACAGTGGACCCTTCGGCATCCCGTCGGACAACCGCTCCCCGCATGGCGAGTTTCACCCGTGTGGCAAAGACGTGGAGATGTCACCCGTCCACGGGTGAGCATGTGGATCACCGGCGGCGCGCCGAGACCGCACCGGGCCAGGCGCGTCGCCGGTGACCAGGGAGGTGCTTTCCGTGCTGCCGCCGGACCTCGTGGTCGTCGACGCCCGCGGCGTCGCGGCGCTCGCCGGGGTCGTGGCGCGGCGGCTGGTGGAAGACCTTGAGCCGACCGTGATCGGGGGAACGTCGTGAGTGAGCTCGCCGACCGGGTGGCCGCGTTGCCGGAGCACCTCAGGGAGCAGTTGCTGCGCCGCCTGGCCGGGAGCGGTGAGGCGGAGCGCGGCGACGTCGTGCCGCGCGTTCCCCGTGACGAGCCGATCCCGCTCTCACCCGCCCAGCAGCGGCTGTGGTTCACCCACGAGGTCGACCCGACGGGGGCGGAGTACCAGGTGCCACTGGTGCTCCGGCTCACCGGCGAGCTGGACACCGGGGTGCTGTCCCGCGCGCTCGACCGGGTCGTCGCCAGGCACGAGGCGCTGCGCACCACCTTCGACTCGGTCGACGGCGTCGGGGTGCAGCGGGTGCGGCCCCCGGCCCCGGTGCCGCTGCCCGTGGTCGACGTGGCGGCCGAGGACGTCCCGGCGCACCTCGTCGAGACCGTGTCCCAGCCGTTCGACCTGCGCCGCGAGGTGCTGCGCGCCCGGCTGCTGCGCCTGTCGCCGACCGAGCACCTGCTCGTGGTGAACACCCACCACATCGCCACCGACGGCTGGTCGCTCGGCCTGGTCCTCCGCGACCTGGCCGCGGCCTGCTCCGGCGAGCTGGACCCCGTGCCGCTGGGCTACCCGGACGTCGCCGCCTGGCAGCGCGCCCGCCTCGACGGCGGCGGCCTGGACGCCGCGGTCGCCCGCTGGCGGGAGCGGCTGCACGGCCTGCGCCCGCTCGACCTGCCCACCGACCTGCCCAGGCCCGCCGTGCGCGACCCGCGCGGCGCGGCCCACGAGTTCACCGTGCCCGCGCCCGTGGTGTCCGCGCTGCGCGCCGCCGCCGACGCCGAGGGCGCGACCCTGTTCATGGCGCTGGTCGCCGCCACGCAGGTTTTGCTGTCCCGCTACACGGGGCAGGGCGACGTGGCCGTGGGCACCGCCGTGTCCGGCCGCGACCGCGTGGAGTGGGAGGAGGTCGTCGGGTTCTTCGTCAACACCGTGGTGCTGCGCGGCGAGGTCGACGACCGGGCGAGCTTCGCCGAACTGCTGCGCGCCACCCGTTCCGGCGTGCTCGACGCGTTCGCCGACGACGCGGTGCCGTTCCAGCGGCTGGTCGCCGAACTCCAGTCCGACCGCGACGCCAGTCGCCCGCCGCTGGTCGAGGTCGCCGTCAACCTGCAGAACGCGCCGCGCGGCGCGGTCGGCGTGCCCGGCCTGGCGACCGAGCTGGTCATGCCGCCCACCCTGTTCTCGCCGATGGACCTGTCGCTGGACTTCACCGAGGTCGACGGGGCGCTGGAGACCCGGCTGACCTACAGCACGGGCCTGTTCACCCCCGCCACGGCCCGCCGCCTCGCCGGCCACCTGGTGACGCTGCTGCGCGGGCTCGCCCGCGACCCGCACGCCCCGCTGGGCTCGTGCTCACCGCTGGACGACGCCGAGCACGAGCTGGTCACCCGCCGTTGGGGCGGCGCGACCGAACCCGGCCCCGTGCCCGCCACCGTGCCCGCCCTGTTCGCCGAACAGGTCGCCCGCCACCCGCACGCCCCCGCGATCGTCGCCCCCGACCGGACGCTCGACTACGCCGAGCTGGACCACCTCTCCGACCGGGTGGCCCGTGCCCTGGTCGCGCGCGGCGCGGGTCCCGAGCGCCTGGTGGCCATCGGCGTGCCCCGCTCGGTCGACCAGCTCGCCGCCGTGCTCGCGGTGCTCAAGACCGGCGCGGCCTACCTGCCGCTCGACCTCGACCACCCGGCCGAGCGCCGCCGCGCGCTGATCGCCGACGCCGACCCCGTGCTGGTGCTGGGGGACGGCGACGTCGAGGCGCTGGCCGCCGAGGACCACCCGCCGCTCACCGCGGGCCCGGACCTCGGCCACGCCGCCTACGTCATGTACACCTCGGGCTCCTCCGGTCGCCCCAAGGCCGTGGTCACGACCCACGCGGGCATCCACGTGCTCGTCGCGGCGCAGCGCGCCCTGCTGGGCGTCGGACCGGGCTCGCGGGTGCTCCAGTTCGTCTCGGCCGCCGTCGACGCCTCCTTCTGGGAGATCGGCATGTCCCTGCTGTCCGGCGGCGCGCTGGTGCTCTCCGGCCGCGAGCGCCCGGCGCCGGGCGAGGACCTGGCCAACGCGCTGAGCAGGCACCGCGTCACCCACCTGTCACTGCCGCCGACGGCGCTCGCCGCGCTGCCCCGCCGCGACTTCCCCGACCTTCGCTGCCTCGTCGTGGCCGCCGAGGCGTGCCCGCCCGAGCTGGTCGACGCCTGGGCACCCGGCCGCACCATGGTCAACGCCTACGGGCCCACCGAGGTCACCACCACCAGCACGATGAGCGAACCGCTGCGCGCGGGCGAGCACACGGGCGTGGTGCCCATCGGACGGCCGCTGCCCGGCCTGCGCGCCAAGGTGCTCGACGCCGCGCTGCGCCCCGTCCCCGCCGGCGTGCCCGGCGAGCTGTACGTCGCCGGCATCGGACTGGCCCGCGGCTACCGCGACCGGCCCGGCCTGACCGCCGAGCGGTTCGTCGCCGAACCCGGCGGCGGCCGGATGTACCGCACCGGCGACCTGGTGCGGTGGAGCCCCGAGGGGCAGTTGGAGTACCTGGGCCGCACCGACGACCAGGTCAAGATCCGGGGCTACCGGGTCGAACTCGGCGAGGTGGAGACCGCGCTGGCCGCGTACCCCGGCGTGGCGGGCGCGGTCGTCGCGATCAAGCCCGACCAGCGCGGCACCGACCGCCTCGTCGGCTACCTGCTCGGGGACCCAGACCTGGGCGAGCTGCGCGCGTTCCTGCGCGAGCGGCTGCCCGAGCACATGGTGCCCTCGGCGCTCGTGCCGGTGGAGCGCTTCCCCGTCGGCGGCACCGGCAAGGTCGTCCGCAGCGCCCTGCCCGCCCCGGCGTGGCAGCGCGACGGCGGCGCCGGTCACGTGCCGCCGCGCACCGACGCCGAGCGGACGCTGGTCGCGGTGTGGGAGAAGCTGCTCGGAGTGACCGGCCTCGGCGTCGAGGACAACTTCTTCGACCTCGGCGGCGACTCGATCCTCGGCCTCCAGGTCGTGGCCCGCGCCCGCGAGGCGGGCCTGCTGATCACCGCCCGCCAGACCCTGCTGCGCCAGACCGTGGCCGAGCTGGCCGCCGAGGCGCGCACCGAGGACACCGCGCGGCACGAGCAGGGCCCCGTGGTCGGCGAGGTGCCGATCACCCCCATCCAGCGGTGGTTCCTCGACGAGCTGGCGCCCAGCGCGGACCGGTTCACCCAGTCGCTGCTGCTGGAACTGGCCCCGGACGTCGACGTGGCCGCGCTGCGCGCCGCGCTCGTCGAGCTGCCCCGGCACCACGACGCGCTGCGCCTGCGCCTGACCCGCGACGGCGGCGGCTGGACCCAGCACAACGCCGCGCCGACGGGGGAGGACCCGCTGCGCGTGGTCGACCTGCCCACCGCGGACGACGACGCGATCCGCGCCGAGACCACAGCCGCGCAGCTCGGCTTCGACCTCGCGCGGGGACCGCTGCTGCGCGCCGTG
>DATMCA010001625.1:0-7403 GCA_035559015.1 Umezawaea sp.
CAGCACGGCACTGGCGGCCTCGTTCACCTGATCGAGCGCCACCCACGGGTCCAGCAGCCGATCCGCGTCGGCCTTGCTGGGCGGCTCAGGAGCCACCGCACGCGCGAACAGGCTCCGAACCGCCTTCCGCAACGCCACCACACGGGCCCTGACCTGCTCATCCGCCGCGAGCGCCGCCGGCGCGTCGGTGTGCAGCCCGAGCCAGTCGGCGAACCCCGCGGACGACGCGAGATCGTCCGCGTCATACCGGACAGTACCGACGAACGCGAGGGCTGGATGGGGTGCCACGCGCGGATTCTAACGGGACACAGGCTTGTTCCCGTATGACTGCGATGGCTAGTCTCTAATGGCAAGCTCGCACAAGCCCGTTAGGAGTCCCAGTGTCCGTGAACCCGGTCCCCGTGTGGGCCGCGAACACCCGCCTGCCCGGCCTGCTGCACGGCCTGACCGACAACGCGGTGCGCGCGGACTCGGTCCTCCCGGGCTGGTCCCGCGGCCACGTCCTCGCCCACATCGCCGGCTGCGGCAAGGCACTGGCAAGGCAGGTCGAGTACGCCCTCGAAGACCGCAAGATCGACGTCTACGACGGCGGCAGACCAGCCCGCGACGCGAGCATCAACACCAACGCGGCCAACTCGGCAGCCGACCTGGTAGAAGCCGCGGTCGCGGCTTCCGCGGCCTTCGATCGAGCACTGGCAAAAATCGGCCCGGACGACTGGACCCGCTCAGTCGTCTACCGCGACGGCACCCTGGTGGACGTAGTCCAGGCCTACTGGCGCGAAATCGAAATCCACAGCACAGACCTACGCCTCGGCTACACACCAGCCACGTGGTCCCCGGAATTCTCCGACCACCTACTAACCTTTACCGCCGCCCGCGCCCCAGAAGGAGTACAGGTAGTCCTACACGCACACGACGGCAAAACCTGGACCTGGGGAACCGGCACACAGGTCGAACTGCACGGTGCACGCAACGACCTAGCAGCCTGGGCCGCAGGCCGCACACCGGTAGGCCAACTAACCGGCGACCTGCCAGACCTCAAGCCCTACCCGTAACCACCACGCCACCAGTTCCCCACCTGGCCACCCCGGCTTCCTTCACTTTCCGCACCAACAGCACCCATAAGTTCCAGCACCAACAGCACCTACGAGTTCCCGCACCAACCGTGGTCGATTTTACTTGGGGGATTTGCCCCTTAAAATTAGTCGGGCTGCGGGCTTCACTCCTGCCCTTTTCAGCCCGACAAAGGGGCAAATCCAGGGGCCCCAAGTCAAATCGACCACCCCACCATCCCAAGCCTTCTCCACCTCAGCAACCAACACCCCATTCACCCACGCCACTCCTCCAACAACCGATCAACATCCCCCCGAATCCTCTCCCGAGCCACCCCACGCTCCACCCCGGCCATCAACATCCGGTCGTACTCCGTGTCCTCGTGCCTCAACGACGCGATCACGGCCAACGTCGTCTTCCTCTCGTCCAACGCCCGACCCGCAGCCGACCGCCCCACCCGCCCACTACCCCGCGTCCCCGCGTGCAAAGCGATCGCCTCAGCCCTCTCCACAGGACACCGGGGGAACAACCGCAGGATCTCCCCGGCCAACGCAGCCTGGAAGTCCACATCCCAATCCGCCCGCCGCTCCCGATCCCTCTCCCGCCGACGCAGCCGCACATCCTCATCCGCCAGGCAGGAGTCCTCAGCCGCCTCCAACGCGGCCTCCTCGACCAGGATCCCCTTGCGCTGGAAGCGTTTGCGCGACCTGTCGTACCGCTGCACGACCGCCGACAACCCACTGGCCTTCTTCGCCCGCCGCGTCAACGTCGCGTCCCCGGCCCCGAGGAACACCAGGTGGTCCAGATCCGCACAGGTCAGGCACAACGCCCCACCCGGATCACTCACCATCATGTCCCCGGTCCCACGGCACTCCGCGCACTCCCACTCGACCACGGCCACGTCGACCACCAGGTCCGGCGCCTTGTTCTGCCGCTCCACCAGGCTCTGGCGCCGCGCCTCCGACAACCCGGCCACCATCCAGTGCGTCCGGCAAGCGCTCTCCGACCCACCGAACAGCAACGGCCGCCGGTCGAGCGTCGCCGCCGGGTACTCCACCTCGGTGGCCACCAACCCCTGCGCCTCGGCCCACCGCCGCAGCATGTCGAGCGCTTCCCGCGTCTTCTCCGGCGAAACGGCCAGCACCAGGCCGAGGTGCTCGACCTGCCCGCGCCGCCACCGGTCCAACTGCTTGTCCGGCAACCACCCGAGCGCGGTGAACACGTCCAGCGGCGCCACGAACTTCCGCTTGGCCAGGATCCCGGCCGCCGTCGTCTCCACCCGAGTCCGCAACTTCACCACGCGCATTTTCCACGACGGGAAATCGCTGTACGGGTGCGGCAGGATGGGAAGCGGAATGACCACTTCACTCGACTCCCTGAACGGCTTGTCCGTGGGCGACGCCCTCGGCGCCCAGTACTTCGTGCCTGGCTCGTCGACCGACGCGCTGCCCGACTCGCCGTGGCCGTGGACCGACGACACCGAGATGGCGTTCTCCGTCTTCACCGAGCTGCGCGATCGCGGCCGAGTCGACCAGGACTCCCTGGCCCGGCTGTTCGCCGGCCAGGTGCGCGACGGCGTCGTGCGCGCCCGTGAACTGCTCGGCGTCGGGTCCGCCGAAGCCGCCCACGAACTCGGCAACGGCTCCCGTGTGACAGCCCAGGACACCGTGCCCTTTACGCTCTGGGTGGCCGCGACGCACCTCGCGGACTACCCGACGGCGATCACCGCCTGCGTTCGCGCGGGCGGGGACATCGACACCACCAGCGCGATCGTCGGCGGGATCGTCGCGGCCCACACAGGGGTCGACGGCATTCCGCCGGAATGGCTGGCAGCCCGTGAACCGCTGCCCGATCAGGTGGACGGCCATCGCACCACCAGGAGGCACCCATGACCGAGACCCCGGCACCGAAGAACGACGCCGCCGACGCTGTCGACGAGGCCGTCGAGGCGCCCGCGCCCGAGGTCGAGCCCGAGTTCGTGCCGAACCGCCGCGACCGGCGGGGCAGTGCGAAGAAGGCGTCGCAGAACAGCAAGATCCCCGGCCAGATGCACAACAACAACGTGGTCGGGAAGCGTTCGTTCAGCAACCGTCGCAGCGGTGGCTGAGTGACCGCGCCGCCGGTCCGGGTAACCGGATCGGCGGCCCAAGTGGTCCTATCGGGCGTCCTGATCTCCCGTTTTGCGCCGATTCGAACTAGCCTGGGTGAGGTTAGTCACCGGCCACGTGCGGATCGGAGGCGCCACATGAAGATCGCTGACGTGTTGCGGACCAAGGGCTCGGCGGTGGCGACGGTCGAACCGAGAACCCCGGTGGGTGAACTGCTGGCCGGACTGGCCGAGCACAACGTGGGTGCCATGGTCGTGCTCGGACCGGATGGCATCGCGGGGATCGTCTCGGAGCGGGACGTCGTCCGCAAGCTGCACGAACGGGGTGCGGAACTCCTGTCCGCGCCCGTCTCGGAGATCATGACCAAGCTGGTGTTCTCGTGCGAGCCGCAGGAAACCGTTGACAGCCTGACCGTGCAGATGACCGAACGCCGCATCCGGCACGTCCCGGTGCTCGACGGCGGTCGGCTCGTCGGCATCGTGAGCATCGGCGACGTGGTGAAGAGCCACATCAGTCAACTAGAGGACAGTCGCAACCAGCTCCAGGCGTACATCGCCCAGGGGTGACCGTCGGAGCCCTCGGCGGTCTGCCCCGCCGAGGGCTCCGACTCACCCTGGGATCGGTCGGAGTCGCGCAGCGTGACCCCGGCGCCCCTGGTGCCGATAGAGTCGACGGACCATGACCGACGTTCTCACCGAGGCCGCTCACGCGCTCATCGAATCCCTCGACGAGCGGCAGCGGACGACGGCGCTGCGGCCCGTCACCGACGACGACCTCCGGCACCGGTGGAGCTACACGCCGGGGCCTCGCGCGGGAGTCTTGCTCGGCGACCTGGGTCGGGCCCAGCGCAAGGCCGTGCACCACCTGCTCGCCTCGGTGCTGAGCCCGCACGCGTACGCGCAGGTCGCCACCGTGATGGCCTTGGAGGACGTGCTCGACCACCGCGAGGGCGGTGACCGCGACCGCCACCAGGGTGATTACTCGCTGGCCCTCTTCGGCGCTCCCGGCGACGACCCGTGGGGCTGGCGGTTCGAGGGCCACCACATCTCCGTCAACGTCGTCGTGGTCGACGGGAAGGTGTCCGCGACGCCGTTCTTCCTCGGCGCGAACCCGGCGCACACGACCTACGGAGGGCTCACGGTCGTGCGCCCGCTGGCCCTGGAGGAGGAGCTGCCCCGGCAGCTGCTCGACCGGATGGGCGCGGAGCACCGCCTGACCGCCGTCGTGTCCGACCACGCCCCGGACGACCTGCGGACCCGCAACGCGCCCCGGCTCGGAGGGGTCCTCGAACCGGTGGGCATCGCGCTGAGCAGCCTGAACGGCGAGGCGCACGACCTGCTCGCCGGGCTCGTCCGCTACTACCTCGACCGCCTGCGGCCGGACCTCGCGGCCGCGGAGTTCGACCGGCTCGACCTCGACCGCGTGCACTTCGCGTGGGAGGGCTCCTCCCGGCCCGGCGCCGGCCACTACTACCGGATCCAGGCGCCCGACCTGCTGCTGGAGTACGACAACACCCAGGGCGGGGCGAACCACGTGCACTCGGTGTGGCGCAGGCACTCCGGCGACTTCGGCGACGACCTGCTCGCCGCCCACCACAACGAAGTGGATCACTGAGCCCGGTGGAACCAGACTGGCCCCGCACCCCCGAAGACGCGATCGCCCTGCAGGAACGGCTCCGCCCGCTCGTGCGCACCACCACCGATCCGGGCCTGGAGATCCGCACGGTCGCCGGTCTGGACGTCGGGTACGCCGACGACGAGCGGCTCGCCGCGGCCGTGGTCGTGCTGGACGCCGAGACGCTGGAAACCCTGGACGAGGTCGTGGTGCTCGGCACCACCGACTTCCCCTACGTGCCGGGGCTCTTCGCGTTCCGCGAGCTGCCGTCGCTGCTCACGGCGCTCGACGCCCTTTCCGTCTCACCGGACCTGCTGGTGTGCGACGGGCAGGGGCTCGCGCACCCACGCCGGTTCGGGCTCGCGTGCCACCTCGGCGTCGTGGCGGACCTGCCGAGCGTGGGCGTGGCGAAGACGCCGATGGGCCCGTACGCGACGCCCGGCGAGCAGCGCGGCTCGGCCACGGACCTGCTGCTGGAGGACGAGGTCGTCGGCCGGGCGCTGCGCACCCGTGACGGCGTGAAGCCGGTCTTCGTGTCCGTGGGGCACAAGCTGGACCTGGACCGGGCGTGCGCCGAGGTCCTGCGGCTGTGCACGGAGTTCCGGCTGCCGGAGACCACCCGGCGCGCGGACTCCCTGGGGCGGCTTCAGCTCAGGTAGGCCAGTTCCGGGTGGTGCGCGCGGTAGCCGTCGAGGAGCCTGCGCGCGACCGCCACCGAGTCGACCAGCGGGTGCAGGGCGAAAGCCTTGACGGCGTCGGCCTTCGCGCCGCCGGTCGCCGCGTCGAGGACGGCCCGGTCGACCGCCTTGACGCTGCCGACCAGGGCCGCCGCGTGGTCGTCGAGCGGGCTGACCGCCAACGGCCGGGCGCCGGTGGCGTCGACGGTGCTGGGCACCTCGATGATGGCCTGCGAATCCAGGACGGAGAGTGTGGAACCGTTGGGGACGTTGAGGATCAGCGTCGTGCGCCAGTCGTTCGCGATGGCGTGCATCAGGGCCAGCGCGACCTGCTCGTAGCCGCCACCGTCGAGGTCGTCCGAGTCGCGTTCGTCGTCGCGCGTCTCGGCCATGTACGTCGCCTCGCGCTCCAGCCGGGTGCGGTCCCAGCTCGCGAAGCTCGGGTCGCCGTAGAACTTCCGCTGCTGCTCCAGCAGGAACGCGCCGCGCGAGGCGCCGGCGGCGACGGCCTCCCTGGTGAAGTAGTAGTAGTGCAGGTACTCGTTCGGGATGGCGCCGAGCGTGCGCAGCCAGTCCGCGCCGAACAGCTTGCCCTCCTCGAACGACTCCAGCCTCGCCGTGTCGGCCAGCAGCTTCGGCAGCAGGTCCTCGCCGTCGACGTGCAGACCCCGCAGCCAGCCGAGGTGGTTGAGGCCCACGTAGTCGGGCCACGCCGTGTCGAGGTCCACGTCCAGCGCGCGGGCGACGCGGCGGCTGAGGCCGACGGGGGAGTCGCAGATGCCGATCACCCGGTCGCCCAGGTGCCGCGCCATCGCCTCGGTGACCACCCCAGCGGGGTTGGTGAAGTTGATGACCCACGCCTCGGGTGCGACGGCGGCGATCCGGCGGGCGATGTCCACGGCCACCGGCACGGTCCGCAGCGCGTACGCGATGCCGCCCGCGCCGACGGTCTCCTGCCCCAGCACGCCCTCGGCCCGCGCCACGCCCTCGTCGGCCGCCCGGCCCGCGAGGCCGCCGACCCGGATGGCGGAGAACACGAAGTCAGCGCCCCGCAGCGCGTCGTCGAGGTCGGTGGTCGCGGTGACCGACGGCGCGTCCGGCACGCCCGCCGAGCGTTCGGCCAGCACCTTCCCGATCGCGTCGAGCCGCGCGCGGTCCACGTCGTGCAGCACCAGCTCGGTCACGCGCTCCGGAGCGCGGTCCATCAGCAGCGCGCGGTGGACGAGCGGAACGCGGAACCCACCGCCACCCAGGATCACCAGCCTCATGCGGCTCTTTGTACTACGAACCTCGGCACTCCGCTCCGCACCTGCGACGCCGTCCGACGTCCCTGCGGCTCGGGCACGAGGCGCTTCCGTTGCCGCACTTGGCGGTGGGGACTCCGATGGTCGGCGGCGGGCTGTCGTCCACCGTCGCCGCCGCGGGCTCCACGGTGGCGCACGAGGTCGCCGGACCGATCTGACGGCACACCGATTGGCGCTGGTCAACCACCCGATCGTCGGTTCTCGAATTACTGTCCACAGTGGACATACGGGTCTTGACAGGTCTTGCGGACAACGGGAAAGGTGCGGTGTCCGCCAGTTCCGCTCGGAGTTCTTGATGGGGGTCCTCGTGAGGGCTGCTCGAAGAGTCGCCTTGGTGGCAGCGCTGGTGTCGCTGCCGCTGACGCTCGCACCGGTCGTCGCCAGTGCCGCACCGGAAGGCCCGGTCTTCGTCGACGGTGAGGCGCAGCCGGTGTTCGACCCGAAAGACGTGGTGCGCGAGAGCCTGTACGTCCGCGCGCCGGTCGACAGCGACCGCGACGGCAAGGCCGACGAGGTGTACACCGAGGTCGTGCGGCCGACCGCGACGACGCGCGGCCTCAAGGTGCCCGTCGTGTACATGAACAGCCCGTACTTCTCCGGCGGCAACGACGTGGCCAACCACAACGTCGACGTCGAGCTGTACGTCC
>DATMCA010001626.1:0-5388 GCA_035559015.1 Umezawaea sp.
GGGACGTCGAGGGTCCGCGCGATCCGCTCGGCGATGCTCCTGATCGTGACGGCGCCCTCGCCCGCGCCGTGCAGCACGCTGCCCGCGGGAACCTTCTCCAGGGCCAGCCGGAAGAGGACGGCGGCGTCGCAGCGGTGGACGGCGGGCCACCGGTTGGTGCCGTCGCCGATGTAGGCGGAGACGCCCGCTCGGCGCGCTGCCGCGATGAGGGCCGGGATGAAGCCGTGGTCGGCGGGGCCGTGCACGGTCGGCGCGAGTCGCACGACGGCGGCCCGGACCCCGAGGTCGGCGAACCGCAGGCAGGCCCGTTCGCCGTGGATGCGGAAGGCGGCGACCGAGTCGGGGTCCGGCGCGTCCTGTTCGGTGCTGACCCGGCCCGCCTTGGTCACCAGCGTGCCCGACGTGCTGATCAGCGGTGCGCCGGTCCCGGCCAGCGCGTGACCGAGCGCCTCGATCGCGGCGCGGTCGCGGCGGATGAGGGCGTCCGGATCGGCGTAGTCGCCCCCGTAGGCCATGTGCAGGACGCCGTCGGCGGCTTCGGCACCGCGGCGCAGGGCGTCGAGGTCGTCCAGGCCGCCGCGGTGCGGGGCGGCGCCCAGCGACTCCAGGCGCGCGGCGGCGGCGTCCGAGCGCGCCAGGCCGGTGACGGTGTGACCTGCGGCGACGAGCTCGGAGACCACGGCGGGACCGGTCTGGCCGGTGCCGCCGGTGACGAAGACGTGCATGGAACACTCCTGGTTGTGTCAGTGACTGGCACTACTTGATGTCAGTGACTGACTCTACGCGTAGTGCCAGTCACTGACACAACATGACGCCAGTCACTGGCGTCATCCGCTACCCTCGGTCGGTGCCACGAAGCGGAGCCGAAGCGCGCCGCCGCCTCCGCCAGGCGGCCTTGGAGCTGTACCGGGAACGGGGGTTCGACCAGACCACGGCGGCGGAGATCGCCGCACGGGCCGGGGTCAACGAGCGCACCTTCTTCCGACACTTCCCGGACAAGCGCGAGGTGCTCTTCGACGGCGAGGCCGAGCTGCGCGCCGCGCTGCTGCGGGCGGTGGTCGACGCGCCCGCGGGGCTGGAGCCGTTCGAGGTGCTGCTGCGCGCGTTCCGGGAGTCCGCGCGCGGCCTGGAGGCCAACCGCCCCTTCTCCGAACCGCGGTGGGAGGTCGTCGCGGCGACGCCCGCGCTCCGCGAGCGCGAGCTGGCCAAGCACGCGTGGCTCACGGACGCCGTGGCGGACGGCCTGCGGCAGCGCGGTGTCGACGACGGGGTGGCCGGTCTGGCGGCCCGGACCGGGTGGGCCGCGTACCAGCACGCGGTCCAGGTGTGGATCGTCGACCCGTCGCGGAGCCTGGACGCACACCTGCTGGACGCCTTCGACGGCCTGCGCGCCCTCACATCGGCCGCCCCGCCGACGCGGGCGGGCCCCGCGAGCTAGGACACGAGCGCCCTCGTCTAGCTCGACAGCAGGTGGTCCAGTACGCGGGCGCCGAAGCGCAGGCCCTCGACCGGGACTCGTTCGTCCACGCCGTGGGCCATGGCGCGGTAGTCGTAGCCCTCCGGCAGCAGCAGCGGGGCGAAGCCGTAGCAGTCGATGCCCAGCGTGCTGAACGCCTTGGCGTCGGTGCCGCCGCCCATGCAGTACGGGACGACGACGGCGTCCGGGTCCTCGGCTCGCAGGGCGTCGGCCATGGCGGTGAACCACGGGGAGTCGATCGGGGCCTGCACCGGTGGGAGGTGTTCGAGGAATTCGCGGGTCACGTCGGGGCCGATGAGGCGATCGATGGTGGTCATCAGTTCGTCCACGGTGCCGGGCAGGGTGCGGACGTCGATGTTGGCGGTGGCGGTGCCGGGGATGACGTTGACCTTGTAGCCGGCCGACAGCATGGTCGGGGTGGTGCTGTTGCGGACCGTGGACTCGGCCAGGGCGCCCGCCGGACCGAGGCGGGCGAGGGTGGCGTCGACGTCGTCCAGGTCCACCTCGACGCCCAGGGCCTCGCCGGTGCGGACGATGAACGCCTCCACGGTCGGGGTCAGGCGCACGGGGTGGCGGTAGGCGGCCAGGCGGGCCAGGGCGTTGGCGAGGGTGACCACGGCGTTGTCGTCGTTGCGGCGGGAACCGTGCCCCGCGCGGCCGCGGGCGGTGAGCCTGAGGTGCGAGGTGCCGCGCTCGGCGGTGCCGACGGGGTACACGCGCCGGTCGCCGACGCGGTAGGAGTAGCCGCCGGACTCGCTGATGGCGGCGGCGCAGTCGGCGAACAGGTGCGGCTGGTGGTCGACGAGCCACTGGGCGCCGAACTCGCCCTGGTCCTCCTCGTCGGCGACGAACGCCAGCACGAGGTCGCGCCGCGGTCCCCTGCCCTCGCGCGACCAGGTCGACAGCACCGACAGCACCATCGCGACCATGTCCTTCATGTCCACCGAGCCGCGGCCCCACAGGTAGCCGTCGCGCAGTTCACCGGAGAACGGCGGCACGGTCCACTCGGCCGGGTCGGCGGGCACGACGTCCAGGTGCGCCTGCACGAGCAGCGCGGGCAGCGTCGGGTCGCTGCCGGGGACGCGGGCGACCACGTTGGTGCGGCGCGGCGCGGGTTCGAACAGGGTCGGCTCGACGCCCAGCGCGGTGAGGTGCGCGGCGACGAACTCCGCCGCCTCCCGCTCGCCCTCGGCGTTCCCGCCGCCCCGGTTGGTGGTGTCGATCCTGATCAGCGACGCGCACAGGTCGACGACGTCCTCAGCCATACTCAGCCTCCACCGCTCCCGCCGCGATGGCGGTGACGATCTTGAACGCCTTCATGGCGTCGGTCATGGTGGCCGCGTCGAACCCGACCGTGCGGGTGCCGATCAGCTCCACGGTGGGGATGACGGCGGCGGCGTGCGCGAGGTGCGTGGCGTCGAAGTCGACCTCGATCCAGCGTTCACGGGTCACCGGGGCGACCGGGCCCGCGCGGCGGACGGCGCGGCGGGCGCCCGCGGTGAGGCGCTCGGCGGTGATCACGGGCGGGTCGCAGATCGCGGCGTAGCGGCTGACGCACTCCTTGACCGGCACGAGTTCCGCCGCGGGCGCGTAGTCGGCGGCGTCCTCGCAGGTCTTGTCGTCGCCGGACACCAGGAGCACCGGCACACCGTATTCGGCGGCCAGGGCGGCGTTGAGCCTGCCCTCGCTCGCGGGCACGCCGTCGAGGCGGACCTGGGTGATCGAGTTCTCCAGGTAGGTGTGCGCGAGGACCCCGTCCTCGCCCGCGCCGGTGTGGTAGCCGAGGAACACGACCCCCTGCACACCGGTGTCGATCCCCTGCATCATCGACAGGGGTTTGTGCCTGCCGGTGAGCATCCGGGCGCGCGGGTCGAGGTTCTCCAGCAGCAGGTTGCGCTGGCTGTTGTGCGCCTCGTTGACCAGCACGTCGGTGGCGAGCCCGGCGACGGTGGCGTTGACGTCGCCGGTGAACAGGCGGCGGAAGCGCTGCCACTGCTCGGTTCCGGGGAGGACGTCGGCGGGGCAGGTGACGCCGGTGGCGCCCTCCATGTCCGCCGAGATCATGATCCGCATGGCCGTCAGACTAGGCGGTGGGTGGTCTTTGTCGAGATCATGGAGTAAATGGTTGCTTTCGCGCGGGCAGAACTCTGGGGAGAGGTAGCCAAGTGGGAATCACGCGTTTGGGATCGATCGTGGGGGCGGTGGGCCTGGTGGCGTTGCCACTGGCGCCGTCCGCCCAGGCACAGCAACCGGTGACGTTGAGGGTGGCCATCGTCCAGCAGGTCGACTCGCTCAACCCGTTCCTCGCCGCCTACCAGACCAGCACCGAGGTCGGGCGGTTGATGTACGACTACCTGACCGCCTACGACGTGAAGGACCAGCGGCCCGTCGAGGGCGTGGCCAAGTCGTGGGAGAAGTCGGCGGACAACCTGACCTGGACGTTCACCGTCCCGGACGGGAAGAGGTGGTCCGACGACCAGCCGGTCACGGCCAAGGACGTCGCGTTCACCTACAACCTGATGATGACCGACGCGGACGCCGCCACCGCCAACGGCAGCTTCGTGGCGAACTTCGAGTCGGTGGCGGCGCCGGACGACCGCACGGTGGTGATCAAGACCAAGGTGCCGCAGGCGAGCATGCTGGCGCTGGACGTGCCGATCGTGCCCGAGCACGTCTGGAAGGGCGTCGGGAAGATCGCCGACTTCAAGAACGACACGGGGGCGGTGAGCGGCGGCCCGTTCGTCCTGTCGGAGTACCGGGCGAACGAGTTCATCAAGCTCAAGGCCAACAAGACCTACTGGCGGGGCGCGCCGAAGTACGACGAGCTGCACTTCATCTACTACAAGACCGTGGACGCGGCGGTGCAGGCGCTGGACAAGGGCGAGCTGGACCTGGTCAACCGGATGGGTCCGGCGCAGTTCGACTCGCTCAAGGACAAGCCCGGCATCACCCTGAACAAGGCGCAGGGCAGGCGCTTCAACGAGCTGGTGCTCAACTCCGGCGCGGCCACGAGGACCGGTGAGCCGATCGGTGACGGGCACCCGGCGCTCAAGGACGTGAAGGTGCGCCAGGCGGTGGCCGAGGCCATCGACCAGGACGCGATCATCGCGCGGGTCAACGGCGGGTACGCCGAGCGCGGCACCGGGCCGATCCCGCCGGTGTTCCCGGACTACCACCTGACACCGGCGAAGGTGCGGCCGTTCGACCCGGCGGCGGCCAACACCGCACTGGACCAGGCCGGTTACCCGAGGGGGTCGGACGGGATCCGGGTCGGCCCGGACGGCAAGCCGTTGAAGTTCCGGCTCATCGGGCACGCCAGCCGCGCCTACGACGAGCAGGCCGGCGAGTACATCAAGGGGTCGCTGGCCGACGTCGGCATCGCGGTGGACGTGCAGATCGTGGCGGACACGCTGCTCGACGAGTACGGCGTCGCGGGCAAGTTCGACCTGATCTTCAGCGGGTGGGGCACCAACCCGGACCCGGACTTCATCCTGTCGCTGCACACCTGCGGCGCTCGGCCGGCGGCACCGAGCGTGAGCGGCACGACCGACACGTTCTTCTGCGACCAGACCTACGACGACCTCTACGCCAAGCAGGGCGCCGAGCTGGACCCGGCGAAGCGGTCGGAGCTGGTCAAGCAGATGCAGCAGCGGTTCTACGACCTGGTCCCGGCGATCATCCTGGGCCACGACAACTCGCTGGAGGCCTACCGCAGCGACACCTTCGCCAGTTTCCCGATCCAGCCGGACCCCGGTGGCGTGATCATGGCCCAGAACGGGATGTGGGGGTACTACGGCGCGGTGCCCGTGGCGGCGACCGCGGGTGGCTCGTCGGGGCCGAGCGGGCTGCTGATCGGCGGGATCGTGGTCGTGGTCCTGCTGGTGGGCGGTGGTGCGTGGCTGCTGGCCAGG
>DATMCA010001627.1:0-5766 GCA_035559015.1 Umezawaea sp.
GCGGACGGCACCGACCAGCGCAAGATGTGCTCCGCGCTGCACGACAAGGGCGCCGACACGACGTTCAGCGGGCACCTGGCGTTCGACCCGAAGAACCACAACTTCTGGCCCACCACCCAGACGCTCAAGCAGGTCCAGAACGGCGACTGGGTCACGGTCTGGCCCGCCGACCGGGCCGCCGCACCGCTCAAGTAAGCCTCCGGGGGGCGGCCCGCACGGGGCCGCTCCCCTCGACCTCCCCGAGGTGGACACCCATGAACGTCGTCCAGGCCACCCTCAGCGGCGCGCTGATAGGTGGGCTCTACGCACTGATGGCCATCGGCCTGTCCGTGACGTGGGGGGTGCTGCGCGTGATCAACCTGGCCCACTTCGGGTTGATCCTGATCGGCGCCTACCTCACCTTCCAGCTCACCACGTCCTGGGGCGTCGACCCGCTGCTGACGCTCGCGGTCACCGTGCCGGTCATGTTCGTCGCGGGCGCGGTCCTCCAGTGGCTCTTCGACCGGCTCGCCCTGTCGGAGTTCAACTCGCTGCTGGTGAGCTTCGGCCTGCTGATCATCACCATCCAGGTGGCGAGCAACGTGTGGAGCGCCGACTTCCAGCGGATGGACGCGGCGGTCAACCCGTACGCCACCGAGTCGATCTCGATCGGCAGGCTGGTCTTCCCGGTCACGACCCTGCTGGCGTTCGTCCTCGCCGGACTGGTCGTGCTCGGCGCGCACCTGGTGCTGCGGCGGACGTTCACCGGTCGGGCCCTACGCGCGATCGCCCAGGACAGCGCGATGGCCGGGGCGTTCGGCGTCGACCACCGGCGGCTGAGCCTGCTGCTCGGGGGGATGATGGGCACGACCGCCGCACTGGCGGGCACCGTGTTCGCGCTCTCCAACGCGTTGACGCCGGAAACCGCCTACGAGTGGTTCGGCGTCGTGTTCGCCGTGGTGATCCTGGGTGGCATCGGCGAGGTGCTCGGCACGTTCGCCGCGGGCATCCTGGTCGGGGTGATCTCCGGCGTCGTCTCGGTGCTGTGGTCCCCGGCGACCGCGCCGTTCGTCCTCTTCTCGGCCATCATCCTGGCGCTGCTGCTGCGGCCGCGCGGGCTGTTCTCGACGGGAGCCGTCCGATGAAGCCGGGTGCGGTGAAATCCCGCTCGCCACGGGGAATGGCGATCTTGGCGATCGTCCTCATAGGACTTCTCGCACTGGGCCTGTTCGGGCCGAACCTCGGGTTCCCCTCGTTCTACCTGGTGCTGCTCGGGACGATCTGCTTCTGGATCGCCCAGACGTCGAGCTGGAACCTGCTGTCCGGCTACGCGGGCTACTTCAGCTTCGGGCAGGCGACCTACGTCGGCGTGGGCGCGTACACCACTGCGGTGCTGAGCGGGCGGCACGGCGTGGGCTTCTTCTGGACCGTCCCCCTCGCGGCCGTCCTGTGTGGACTGATCGCCCTAGGCATCGGCGCGGTCGCGTTCCGGCTCGGATCGCTGCGCGGCGAGATCTTCGCGCTGCTGACCCTGGCCGTCCCGTTCATCCTGTCGGCGTTCGCCCGGATCAACCGGGACGTCGACGGCGGCCAGGGCACCACGGTCCCACCGCCGGACCTGCCGGCGGACCTGGACTTCCAGCAGTTCCAGTACCTGCTGGCGCTGGTCGTGGCGGCACTCGCGGTGGGCGTGTCCTACCTGGTGCAGCACAGCCGGGCGGGATCGGCGCTCACCGCGATCCACGACGACGAGGACGTCGCCGAGGTGCTGGGCGTGCCGACGTTCCGCTACAAGATGATCGCGATCGCGGCGGGTGGGGTGCTCGGCGGGATCGCGGGCAGCGTGTACGCCCTCCAGATCGGTTTCGTCACCGTGGAGAGCGTGTTCGGGCTGACCATCCCCCTGTTCGTCATCGTGATGGCCGTGCTCGGCGGACGCGGCCACTGGCTGGGACCGGTGCTGGGCGCCGTGCTGATCGTCGGCCTCCAGGACCGGCTGTCGTCGTACGGGCTGGACTCCTGGAACGCCATCTTCCTCGGCGCGATCCTGGCGGTGCTGGTGGCCACCGCGCCCGACGGCCTGCACGCCCGGCTGCGGGCGCGGCCGTGGGCGGCGCTGATCGCGTTCGTCGTGGTGTGCGGCGTCCTGGCGATCGCCAACGTGTGGGGCGAGGAGCTGGACTGGATCGTGGCGGGGATGCTCGCGGCGGCCGCCGCCGCGATCGTCCTCGGCTCGCGCCGGGCGCCGTCCCGCCCGGTAGCCGCAGAGCCGGAGTCGACCGCCGAGCCGGAAGCGGCCGATCCCGAACCCGCCGACACCGCCGACACCGCCGAACCGCCGCCGGTCGGGGACGTCGTCGTCTCGTGCAGGCAGGTGGCCAAGCACTTCGGCGGCGTGCACGCGCTCGACGACATCACCCTGGACATCCGCGCGGGCGAGCTGATCGGACTGGTCGGGCCGAACGGCTCCGGCAAGACCACGCTCGTCAACCTGCTCTCCGGCGCGTTCCGCCCCACCCGCGGCGAGATCCTCGTGGACGGGCAGGACATCACCCGCCTCGCGCCGCACCGGATCGCGCACGTCGGCATGGCCAGGACCTACCAGATCCCCAAGCCCTTCACCTCGATGACGGTGCGGGACAACGTGGCCACCGCGATCATGTTCGGGCGCACGCCGATGTCGTTGCGCCAGGCCCGCCCGCTCGCCGAGGAGCACCTGGCCACCGTGTCGCTCGGCCACCTCGCCGACGCCTACCCGGCCTCGCTCAACCTGCACCAGCGGCAACTCCTGGAGATGGCGCGGGCGATCGCGGCGAACCCGAAGGTGCTGCTGCTCGACGAGGCCCTGGCCGGGCTCAACCCCGCCGAGGTGGACAACGCCGTCCGGGTCGTGCGGCGCATCCACGAGAGCGGCATCACCATCGTCATCGTCGAGCACCTGCTGCGGGTGCTCAACCAGCTGGCCACCCGGATCGTCGTGCTCGACCGGGGCACCACCCTGGCCGACGGCGACCCGGCGACCGTGATGAGCGACCCGGCCGTGGTCCGCGCGTACCTGGGAAGGCAGAGCCATGTCTGACGTGCTGCTCCTCGTCGACGACCTCGACGTCCGGTACGGCGACGCCCACGCGCTGTGGGACGTGAGCCTCCGCGTGGACGCCGGGGAGACGGTGTGCGTGGTCGGCCCGAACGGGGCCGGGAAGTCCACCCTGGTCAACGCCATCGCGGGCATCCACCCGGCGAGCGCGGGCCGGATCAGCATCGGCGGCGTCGACACCACGAGGCTCGCGGGGCACCGGGTGTGCGCGCACGAGGTCGCGGTGGTGCCCGAGGGCAGGCGGATCTTCCCCAGGATGACCGTGCTGGACAACCTGCTGCTGGGCGCCTACCGGTCCGGTGCCCGTCGGGGCCACCGGGCCGTGCTCGACACGGTGCACGAGATGTTCCCGCGGCTCGCCGAACGCACGGGCCAGTTGGCGGGCAACCTCAGCGGCGGCGAGCAGCAGATGCTGGCGATCGGCCGGGCGCTGATGGCGCGGCCGAAGCTGCTGCTGCTCGACGAGCCGTCGCTGGGCCTGGCGCCGGTGCGGGTGGACGAGGTGTACGACGCGGTCGAGCGGATCGTGGCCACCGGGGTCAGCGTCCTGGTGGTGGAGCAGGACGTGGAACGGGCGCTGGCCATCGCCGACCGGGCGTACCTGCTCGGCGAGGGCAGGGTGGTCGCCTCCGGGCCCGCCGCCGAACTACGGGACAGCGCCGAGGTCCGGCGCAGCGTCCTGGGCCTGTGAGGTGCGCCGACGGGACCGTGCGGCCGTTGGTGCTGGGCGGGCGGCGGGCGGTGGTGGACGGACACCCGATCTGTGCGGGGTGCGGAACGGCGGCCGTGCCGACCGGGCCGGACCGGTGGCGGCACCGGGAACCGGGGGAGCCCTACCCCCGCGACTCCCCCTGGCTGCGCCCGGTCACCTGGGCCGAGGTGCGGGGGCTGACGTCGTTCCCGGACTTCGCCGAGCGGTACCCGGACGTGGTGCGACCGGCTCGGGGTGAGCAGGTCACCGAGGACGACTGGCGTGAGGGCCTGCGGCGGTGGACGGCCTACCGGAAGCGCCTGCACCGCGACCCGCCGCCGGGCGAGAACCCGTTGCTGGAGCTGGTCTCGATCCTCTCCGGGGGACGCGCCGCACCGGGGCGGCTGCCGGTGCCGGATCCGCTGGCGCGGGTGCTCGACCTGGACGGGCGGCGGCGTGAGCTGGCGTCGCGGTACTCCTGGGCGGTGCCGACCGAAGCCGCGCTCGGGCTGATCGGCGACCACGGGCCGGTCCTGGAGGTGGGTGCGGGGACCGGGTACTGGGCGGCGTTGCTGCGCGACCGCGGTGTCGACGTGCACGCGACCGACATCGCACCACCGGACCGCCGCGGGAACGCCTACCACCGGGAAGGCCGGACCTGGCTCGACGTGGAGCGGTCCACCGCGGTGGCCGCCGTGACCGCCCGACCCGGCCGGACGCTGCTGCTCTGCTGGCCGCCGCCGGACGACGACGGCGCGGGCTACGCGGCGGTGCGCGCGTGCTCCGGGGACACGGTGGTGCACATCGGCGGCGGTGAGGACGGCCCGACGGGCACCGTCCGGCTGCACCGCGAACTGGAGCTGAACTGGACGGTGACCGACGAACTGGCCCTGCCGTCCTGGCCGGGGATCCCCGACCGGCTCACCGTCTGGCGGCGCAACCCCGTCCGACGGCCGCTGCGCACGCGCGACCGGTGCCCGCGGTGCTCGCGGTTCGTGCGCACCGGCGCGGCGGGCCGGTGCGACCACTGCGTGGCGGCCCACCCGGCCGCGCTGACGCTGCGGACGGGCCGACACCGGATCGAGTACTCACCCGCGGCGGTCGACGCCCTGCACCCGGCCTTGCGCGCGGCCTTGGAAGCGAGCCCGAACCGGGTCCGGCACGCCGCTCATCCCGTGGTCCCGACGTTGTCGCTCTCGTCGGCGAAGGTGTAGTAGCTCGACCGGCGAGGTGTCAGCAGGCCGCGCCTGAACGTTTCCGGCTCCTCGTGAGGGAGGGCGGTCCGCCGGTCGACGTCGTGGTCGAAGTAGTACGTCGCCGGGACGGCTACGGGATGAGCACGATCCGGCCACCGGTTCGGCCGGCCGCCTGCCGTTCCCAGGCTGCGGCGGCGTCGTCCAGCGGCACGGTCTCGTGCGTCACGGACAGCTCGTGGCGGGCGATGGCGTTCGCGACGACACCGATGCCCTCCGCGCGCTGGGCGGCGGTGAGTTCCTTGTTGGTGTACCCGAGCAGCCTCAACGACCGGCCGTAGAGCACCGTCGCGTCCAGCGGGCACGTCGAGCCCGCGCTGGCGCCGAGGGTGACCATGCGGCCGCCGGGGCGCAGCACGTGGGCGGCGGCCGCGGCGGGAACGCCGAACAGGGGGTCGAGCACGAGGTCGGCCGAGCCGTCGCAGGCCGCGAGGAAGCGGCCCACGAGTTCCGAGTGGTCGTCGGTGTCCAGGGCCACCACGGCGTCGGCGCCCGCCGCGGCGGCACGGGTCCGCGCCTCCGCGGACCGGGCCGCCGCGACGACCCGGCGCGCTCCGGCGAGGCGCGCCAGCCGCACGGCCGCCTGCCCCACGACACCACCGGCGCCGAGCACGACGACCTGCTCCCCCGACACCAGGCCGCCGCGCCACGTCAGCGCCATGTGGGCGGCCACCGCCGAGAGCCCGGCCGCGGCGACCAGCACGGGGTCGACCCCGGCGGGCAGTTCGACCAGGTCGGTGCGGCGG
>DATMCA010001628.1:0-7614 GCA_035559015.1 Umezawaea sp.
ACGGGTGCCCGGGAAATCCTGTGCATCCGCGTACTCGGTGGCTCCGGTCGCCGTTACGCGAGCATCGGTGACGTGATCGTGGCCACCGTCAAGGACGCCATTCCGGGTGCGGGTGTGAAGAAGGGTGACGTCGTCAAGGCGGTCATCGTCCGCACCGCCAAGGAGCGGCGCCGTCCCGACGGCTCGTACATCCGCTTCGACGAGAACGCCGCCGTCATCATCAAGGACGGCGGGGACCCCCGCGGTACGCGCATCTTCGGCCCGGTCGGCCGTGAGCTGCGCGACAAGCGGTTCATGAAGATCATCAGCCTGGCGCCGGAGGTGCTCTGACCGTGAAGATCAAGAAGGGCGACACGGTCGTCGTCATCGCCGGCAAGGACAAGGGCGCCAAGGGCAAGGTCATCCAGGCCCACCCGGACACCGACAAGGTGTTGGTGGAGGGCGTGGCCAGGGTCAAGAAGCACACCCGGATCTCGCAGACCCAGCGTGGTGCGCAGTCCGGTGGCATCGTGACCCAGGAGGCCTTGATCCACGTCTCCAACGTGATGGTCGTCGACGCGGACGGCAAGCCGTCCCGCATCGGCTACCGGACGAACGACGAGGGCAAGCGCGTCCGCATTTCCCGTCGTAACGGGAAGGACATCTGATCATGACCACTGCTGAGAAGATCATTCCGCGGCTGAAGACCCGCTACCGCGAGGAAATCGCCGCCGAGCTGAACAAGCAGTTCGACTATGCCAACGTCATGCAGATTCCGGGCGTGGTGAAGGTTGTCGTCAACATGGGTGTCGGCGACGCCGCCCGTGACGGCAAGCTGATCGAGGGCGCCGTTCGCGACCTCTCGATCATCACCGGTCAGCGTCCCGAGGTTCGGCGCGCTCGCAAGTCCATCGCGCAGTTCAAGCTTCGCGAGGGCATGCCGATCGGTGCGCGCGCGACGCTGCGTGGCGACCGCATGTGGGAGTTCCTGGACCGGCTGCTGACCATCGCGCTGCCGCGTATCCGTGACTTCCGCGGTCTGTCCCCGAAGCAGTTCGACGGCAACGGGAACTACACGTTCGGTCTCAACGAGCAGTCGATGTTCCACGAGATCGACCCCGACGCCATCGACCGCCCGCGCGGCATGGACATCACGGTCGTCACCACCGCGACCACCGACGATGAAGGTCGGGCGCTGCTGAAGCTCCTGGGCTTCCCGTTCAAGGAGAACTGAGTCGATGGCCAAGAAGGCATTGATCAACAAGGCTGCCGCCAAGCCCAAGTTCAAGGTGCGGGGTTACACCCGTTGCCAGCGCTGCGGGCGTCCCCACTCGGTGTTCCGCAAGTTCGGCCTGTGCCGGATCTGCCTCCGGGAGATGGCGCACCGCGGCGAACTGCCGGGTGTCAGCAAGTCAAGCTGGTAAGAAGCGTTTCCACTTCGCTGTAGGCCTGCCCGCGACCGAGTTTCGGACCCTGGGCTGGGGAACCGCAGTGAGAAAGGTTGACTAGGTCACCATGACGATGACCGATCCGATCGCAGACATGTTGACTCGTCTGCGCAATGCGAACTCGGCGTACCACGACAAGGTCGTGATGCCGCACTCGAAGCTCAAGGCGAACATCGCGGAGATCCTCAAGCGCGAGGGCTACATCTCCAGCTACCGCGACGAGGCGGGTGACGTTGCGAAGAACCTGGTGGTCGAGCTGAAGTACGGCCCGAACCGGGAGCGCAGCATCGCGGGCCTCCGCCGGGTGTCCAAGCCCGGTCTGCGCGTGTACGCGAAGTCGACCAACCTGCCCAAGGTGCTCGGCGGCCTTGGCGTTGCCATCATTTCGACCTCTGGCGGTCTGCTGACCGACCGCCAGGCCAACAAGCAGGGTGTAGGCGGAGAAGTTCTCGCCTACGTCTGGTAAGGGAGGGGGACCGCATGTCGCGCATTGGAAAGCTGCCGATCACCGTTCCCTCTGGGGTCGACGTGAACATCGACGGCCAGGACGTGAGCATCAAGGGGCCCAAGGGCACCCTGAGCCTCACGATCGCTGAGCCGATCGTGCTGGAGAAGGCCGAGGACGGCACCCTTGAGGTGAAGCGTCCGGACGACGAGCGGCGCAGCCGTTCGCTGCACGGCCTCTCCCGCACCCTGGTCCACAACATGGTCATCGGTGTGACCCAGGGGTACGAGAAGAAGCTCGAGATCCACGGGGTCGGTTACCGTGTCGCGCTCAAGGGTTCCGACCTGGAGTTCGCGCTCGGCTACAGCCACCCGGTGAAGGTCGAGGCCCCTGAGGGCATCACCTTCATCGTCGAGAACCCCACGCGTTTCTCCGTCAAGGGTATCGACAAGCAGCTGGTGGGCGAGGTTTCCGCCAACATCCGCAAGCTGCGCAAGCCCGACCCGTACAAGGGCAAGGGTGTGCGGTACTCGGGCGAGAAGATCCGCCGCAAGGTCGGAAAGACGGGTAAGTGACATGAGCGAGTCGACTGCTACGAAGCGCAAGCCGGTGGGCAAGGACATCTCGACCACGCGTCGCATCGCCAAGGCCCGTCGTCACTTCCGCCTGCGCAAGAAGGTCAGCGGTACCGCCGAGCGTCCGCGCCTGGTCGTGCACCGTTCCTCGAAGCACATCACCGTGCAGATCGTGGACGACCTGAAGGGCCACACCATCGTGTCGGCCACCTCCCTGGAGGCGGACGTGCGCGCGGTGGACGGCGACAAGAAGGCCCGTGCGGCCAAGGTCGGTCAGCTGGCCGCGGCTCGCGCCAAGGACGCCGGGATCACGGCGGTCGTCTTCGACCGCGGTGGCAACGCGTACCACGGCCGCATCGCCGCTCTGGCGGACGCGGCCCGCGAGGCGGGGCTGGAGTTCTGACAATGCACATCACCGGAATTGAGAGGGACGCCTGATGCCAGGACGCACGCGTCGCGAAGGCGGCGGGGGCGAGCGCGGAGAGCGCCGCGACCGTCGTGACGGCGGCCGCGGCGGCGCGGCCCAGGAGAAGACCCCGCACCTCGAGCGCGTGGTTGCGATCAACCGCGTGTCCAAGGTCGTCAAGGGTGGTCGGCGCTTCAGCTTCACGGCCCTCGTGGTCGTGGGCGACGGCGACGGCATGGTGGGCGTCGGCTACGGCAAGGCCAAGGAAGTTCCCGCGGCCATCGCCAAGGGTGTCGAGGAAGCGAAGAAGAACTTCTTCCGCGTTCCCCGCATCGCCGGCACCATCCCGCACCCGATCCAGGGTGAGAAGGCCGCAGGCGTCGTGCTGCTGCGTCCGGCTTCGGCCGGTACCGGCGTCATCGCCGGTGGCGCCGTTCGCGCGGTGCTGGAGTGCGCGGGCGTTCACGACGTGCTGAGCAAGTCGCTGGGCAGCGACAACGCCATCAACATCGTGCACGCCACCGTTGCGGCCCTCAAGGGCCTGCAGCGTCCCGAGGAGGTCGCGGCTCGCCGTGGCCTGCCGCTCGAGGACGTCGCTCCCGCCGGAATGCTGCGCGCCCGCGCAGGTCAGGGGGTGTGACCGCAATGGCACAGCTCAAGATCACGCAGGTGAAGAGCACCATCGGTACCAAGCACAACCACCGCGAATCGATCCGCACCCTCGGGCTGCACAAGATTCGCCAGTCGGTGGTGCGTGATGACACCCCCCAGGTCCGCGGTCTGATCCACACCGTGCGCCACCTGGTGGTCGTCGAGGAGGTCAACTCATGACCATCAAGATCCACCACCTCCGTCCTGCCCCCGGTTCGCACACCGCCAAGACCCGCGTCGGCCGCGGTGAGGGTTCCAAGGGCAAGACCGCTGGTCGCGGTACGAAGGGCACGGGTGCTCGCAAGAACACCCCGGCGCGCTTCGAGGGTGGCCAGATGCCGCTGCACATGCGGCTCCCGAAGCTCAAGGGCTTCAAGAACCCGTTCCGCACCGAGTACCAGGTCGTGAACGTCGGCGACCTGGCCCGTCTCTTCCCCAAGGGCGGGACGATCGGTGTCGACGAGCTCGTCGAGTCGGGCGCGGTCCGCAAGGGCCAGCTCGTCAAGGTGCTCGGCGACGGTGACATCGCGGGCGTCAAGCTCGACGTCACCGCGCACAAGTTCTCGGGCAGCGCCGTCGAGAAGATCGCCGGCGCCGGTGGCACCACCACCGCGCTCTGAAGACTGCTCCACCTGAAGGGCCCCCGGAGCTTCGGCTCCGGGGGTTCTTTGCTTTTGCTCGCTTGGACTTCCCCTCGCAGGGCCGTCCTGCGGGCCCCAGGGCGGCTGTGACACCCGGTGGGGTGTCCACCATGCGGACGGTCTTTGTCCGCCCGTAGCGAAGCCCTCAGGAGCCGCCAGGGCGTGGCCACCCGTTGTCCCCGAACCGTCACCGGGTGACGTGGCCGCGGCGCCCCGGCTCCGTCTACGGTGGTGCTGAAGTGGAATTACCCCGTGGTCGCGCGGCAGGTCCGAGCGCCCGCGCGGGCGAGGTGATCAGCTCAACCGGTTGACCCGTCAGGCCCATCCGGGCCCAAAGATCAACCGTGCTACAAGGTGTGAACGACGACTGGCTGCGGAGTTGCCCCCGATGACTGTTAAAGTCGCGGGCTGAACCCGGATGTCCTCCGGGTCGGTGGCGGCTACCTGCTGCGACCGGTCGAAAACCGTCGGCAATTCGCCCGTCGGTAAGTCAGTGCCGGCGGACGGCCGGTACCGCTCGATGTCGGCCCAGGGCCGACAACGCTCAGGAGGTTCGCGTGCTCGGCGCATTCCGCTCGGCTCTCGCGACGCCGGACCTACGGAAAAAGATCCTCTTCACGCTGGGGATCATCGTGGTGTACCGGTTGGGCGCGACTCTGCCCGCGCCGGGCGTGTCCTTCAAGAACGTCAAGCTCTGCGCGGAACAGATCGACCAGCAGGGGATCTACTCGCTGATCAACCTGTTCAGCGGTGGCGCACTGCTCAACTTGTCGATCTTCGCGTTGGGCATCATGCCCTACATCACCGCCTCCATCATCATCCAGTTGCTCACCGTGGTCATCCCGCGGTTCGAGCAGCTGAAGAAGGAAGGCCAGGCGGGCCAGGGCAAGCTCACGCAGTACACCCGGTACCTGACGATCGCGCTCGCGGTCCTCCAGTCCACCGGCATCGTCGCTCTGGCCGTTCGCAAGCAGCTCTTCCCGAACTGCACCGAGCCGGTCGTCCCGAACGACACCATCTTCACGCTGATCGTCCTGGTCGTCACGATGACCGCGGGCACCAGCGTCATCATGTGGCTCGGCGAGATCATCACGGAGAAGGGCATCGGCAACGGCATGTCGTTGCTGATCTTCACCGGCATCGCCGCCCGCATCCCGGCCGAGGGCAAGAACATCCTGGCCAAGGGCGGCCTGACGTTCTTCCTGGTCATCGTCGCCGGTCTGGTCATCATCGCCAGCGTCATCTACGTGGAGCAGGCCCAGCGCCGCATCCCGGTCCAGTACGCGAAGCGCATGATCGGTCGCCGCATGTACGGCGGCACCTCGACCTACCTGCCGCTGAAGGTGAACCAGGCGGGCGTCATCCCGGTCATCTTCGCGTCCTCGCTGCTCTACCTGCCCGACCTGATCGCCCGGCTGACGGCCTCGACCGACCCCGGCGCCACGCCGAGCTGGTGGGCGACCTTCGTGGCGACGCACCTGGTGAGCCAGTCCAGCCCGGTGCACATCGCGCTGTACTTCCTGCTGATCGTCTTCTTCACGTACTTCTACGTCGGCATCACGTTCAACCCCGACGAGCGTGCCGACGAGATGAAGAAGTTCGGCGGGTTCATCCCCGGCATCCGCCCGGGGCGTCCCACCGCCGAATACCTGCGCTTCGTTCTGGGCCGCATCACGCTGCCCGGCTCGCTCTACCTCGGCATCGTGGCCATCCTCCCGAACATGTTCCTGGAGCTGACCGGTGAGGGTCAGAACCAGAACTTCCCGTTCGGCGGCACGGCCGTGCTGATCATGGTGGGCGTCGGCCTCGACACCGTGAAGCAGATCGAGAGCCAGCTCATGCAGCGCAATTACGAAGGGTTCCTCCGCTAGTGCGACTCGTTCTCGTTGGCCCGCCTGGAGCGGGCAAGGGCACCCAGGCCACCGTGTTGAGCGAGAAGCTCGGCGTGCCGCACATCTCCACCGGGGACCTCTTCCGCGCGCACATCAGCAACCAGACCGAGCTCGGCCGGGAGGTCCAGGAGTACCTGGACTCCGGCGAGCTCGTCCCGGATGCCGTGACCAACGAAATGGTTCGCGAACGCCTGTCCCAGCCGGACGCCGTCGAGGGCTTCCTGCTGGACGGCTTCCCGCGCAACGTCGCGCAGGCGGGTGTCCTCGGCGAGATCCTCGCCAGGGACGAGCAGAAGATCGACAACGTGCTGGAGTTCAAGGTCGACGAGGACGTCGTCGTCGAACGCCTGCTCGCCCGCGGTCGCACGGACGACAAGGAAGACGTCATCCGCCACCGCCAGCAGCTGTACCGCACGGAAACCGCTCCGCTGCTCGACTACTACGACACGATCGTCGTCAGCATCGACGCCGTGGGTGATGTCAACGAGGTCAGCGAGCGCGCCCTGCGTGCCCTGCGCGGCGAGCGGTGAGCGGTGGAGTCCTCGATGTCCTACGTCGCTTCGTCCCCGGTGGCCGTGAACGCATGATCGAGATCAAGTCCCGCGGCGAACTCGAGGCCATGCGCGCCGCGGGTCTCGTGGTGGCCCGCACGCTCGCCCTGGTGTCCTCGCACGCCAAGGCGGGCGTCAGCACCCACGAACTGGACGAGCTGGCCGAGCAGAGCATCCGCGACGC
Source organism: Umezawaea sp. (assembly GCA_035559015.1). Lineage (GTDB taxonomy): Bacteria > Actinomycetota > Actinomycetes > Mycobacteriales > Pseudonocardiaceae > Umezawaea. Next base: position 6,773 of record DATMCA010001628.1, read on the forward strand.
CGGTGCCGTCCCTTCGTTCAAGGGCTACCACGGCTTCCCGGCCAGCATCTGCGCCTCGGTGAACGAACAGGTCGTCCACGGCATCCCCAGCCGCACCCAGGTGTTGCAGGAGGGCGACCTCATCTCCATCGACTGCGGCGCCATCCTCGAAGGCTGGCACGGCGACTCGGCGCTCACCGTCCCGATCGGCGAGGTGACCCCCGCTGAACTCCTGCTGTCCGAGGCGACCCGCACGTCGATGCTCGCGGGCATCAAAGCGGCCGTCGCGGGCGGCAAGCTCAGCGACATCTCGTTCGCGATCGAGTCGGAGACCATCGCGGCGGGCGAATGGGACGGCATCGAGTACGGCATCGTGGAGGGCTACGGCGGCCACGGCATCGGCACCAAGATGCACATGGACCCGTTCCTGCCGAACTACGGCAAACCCGGCAAGGGCCCACGCCTGAAGCCCGGAATGGCCATCGCCATCGAGCCGATGCTGACGCTGGGGACCGAGCACACGGCGGAGCTGGATGACGGTTGGACGGTCGTCACGACGGACGGATCGCGCGCGGCTCACTGGGAGCACAGCATCGCGATCACCGAGGACGGTCCCTGGGTGCTCACGGCGCTCGAAGAGGACTGAAACGCTGGATCTCGATGAAGGGCCTCACCTGCGGGTGGGGCCCTTTGTCGTGGAGCTGGTGGGGTGGGGCTTGGTGAGGTGGGCGGCTGGTGGCTGGTTGGGGCAGGGAGGGCTTGGTCGCTGGTGGCGGTCTGGCGGTGGTCGGTGCGCTGCGATACCGCCGTGGGTGGGCTGTGGGCTGGCGGTGGGTGGCGTCGGTGAGCGGTGGCTTGGTCGT
>DATMCA010001629.1:0-3685 GCA_035559015.1 Umezawaea sp.
CGAACGCGGGTAGCCGGGGTCGACCACCGAGTAGTCGCCCGCCGAGTAGCGCAGGTACGTGCCACCGCTGAAGAGGTACGTCCGGCCGTCGAGACCGGCGAGCGCCGCGTCGACCGTGCCGCTGGGCAGGGCGGGCGGCAGGACTCCCCAACGTTGCGCCGTGGGCACGACGGCGACGTCGTCGCCCGTCACGGTGGCGGTCATGCCGTCCTTGAACAGGTGCAGGACCCCGTTGGGGTCGGCGAGGGCGGCGTCGACGCCGTGCTCGAAGCGCGCGGGGACACCGGAGATCCGGCGGAGCCCGCCCTCGTCGGCCAGCACACCGGGGTTCTCGACGCTGTCGGAGTACCGGACGACCTGGTCACCGGAGTAGAACTCGACCCCGGCCCCGGTGGTGTGCGCGGCGTCCACGCGCTCGAGACCCTCGAACGCGTTGCGCACGCGGCCCCAGCCGGTCGCGCCGGTGAGCACGTGGATCGTGCCGTCCGGCGCCTGGAACGCGTCGAGCGGACCGTCCGGCAGGTCCGCGAACCCCTCGCGCTCGCGCCACTCCGCGACGGGCCGCGGGTACCCCTCGTCGACGTGGGTGTAGTCCGTCGACGAGTAGCGGACGTACTGCTCGCCGCTGAACAGGTAGGTCCGGCCGTCGGCGTCGGCGAACGCGCCGTCGATCCGGTCCGGGTCGGCGAAGGTGTTCTCCACCTTCCCCCAGGTCTGCTCCCGCGGCGCCCACCGGGTGCCGCCGGGCTGCCGGGTGAAGGTCCGCGAGGTGCCGTCCGCGGTGTGGCCGACGATCCACTCGACACCGGACGGCAGGGTGAAGGCGGCGTCGATCCCGGCGAGGCCCTCGAACCGGGGTGAGAGTTCGGCGAGCCCGGACTCGACGGTGTTCTCGAGCGCGTAGGTGCCCGCCTCGTAGGTCCAGCAAGCCGCTCCCGCGAACAGGTGGATCGTCCCGTCGCCGCACTCCAGGAGCGCGTCGAACCGCTCGACCCCCGGCGGCAGCACCAGGTTCTCCGGGAACTTGCCCGCCAGGTCCCGGTCGGCGAAGACCGTGGCGACCTCGGTCGGGTCGAGGCCGAGCTTCCCGGCGAGCAGCGCGAACCGCCGGATCCGCCGGTGGGCGAGGCGGAAGTGCGGGCCCACGGGTGCGTCCGGCGCCCCGAGCGCGGGCACGACCAGGACGTCGAGGGTCCGCTCGGGCCCTCCGGTCACGGCGTCGCAGATCGCGGCGGCGGTCGCCGCCGGGACGCCGAACGCGTCGGCCAGCACGTCGTGGACCGCCTGCTCCTGCCGCCCGGCCACGGCCACCAGCACGTCGACGACCTCGGCCACGGCGGCGGCCACCTCGTTGGCGGCCGCGTGCAGCAGGAAGAACACGTCCTTGGCGTAGTCGTCCAGGCCGGGAAGCGCGAAGTCGTGGGCGCTGTTGACGTCGCGGAAGTACGGCAGCCGGTCCTCGGCGACCACGAGACCCTCGACCAGGTGCCCGGCGTCGACGAGCCAGGCCAGCACGCGGTCCGCCTCCTCGTCGGTGAACCCGAGGTCGACGATCGCGGCGGTGCTCACCCGGTAGGGCTCCTGGTCCTCCAGCACCACCTGGAGCCGCCCGAGGATCGTGGCCCGCTCGACCGGCGTGAACACCGCGTCGAGGGACGGCGAGGCGGACGGGTCGGTGAGGAGTGCCTCGTCCCGGACCCGGCCTCCGACGAGGTGGTCGACCTCCAGGGCCGCCACGACCCGGTGGCTCGCGGCCTGGTCGGCGAGGTCGGCGAAGTCGTCGGGCGAGATCGTGCGCACCTCGGTCCGGAACGCCAGGAGCTGCCGCTGGATCGCGTCCAGGACCGCTCGGCGGCGCGGGTAGAACTCCATGGACAGCCCGAAGTCCACGACGGGCAGGACCGCGAGCGCGGCCTTGTCGCGGTAGTCGCCGTTCTCGTCGAGGTAGCCGTTGAAGGTCAGGCTTTCGACCAGTGCGGTCAGCTGGGGCTCGGTGAACCGCAGTTCGGCGAAGATCGCGGGATCGAGTCCGAGCGGCCGGTCGGCGAACCCGGCGATCCGGTCGTCCAGCAGGTCGATCACCGCCTGCTCGACGTCCGACAGGTCCGCGTCGACCCGGAAGTGCTCGACGTTGTCCGGTCGCAGGAAGAAGTCGGGGTCGGCGAGGTCCCCGCCCTCGTCGAGGTAGCCGTTGTGGACCAGGTTGTCGTAGAGTTCCGCCCGGCCCTGCGCGGACAGGCCGTCGATGTCGGCGAGGTCGGACGGGAAGAACGACGCGGTGTCCTCGGCCACCGCGCCCACCGCCTTGAACAGCAGGTCGCGGTGCTCGCCGAAGTCGGTGGCCAGGCGCAGCCCGTCGGTCGACTCGACGGCGAGCGCGCCGTCGGCGTCCAGGTGCCCCAGGAGCACGAGGTTGGCGAAGACCTTGGCCCGCAGGCGTTCGCCGAGGCCGAGCCCCTGGAAGTCCTCGGCGACGACCACACCGAGGTCGGTCAGGCCGTCGAACGCGGCCGTGGTGGCCACCGGCACGTCGAGGCGCAGCAGCCGGTCGTCATCGGCGGAGACGACCCCGTCGTCGTACCCGGTCAGCACGTCGAAGAGCACCTTGGCCGCGCGCTCGCCGAAGCGAGCGCCCTCGAACAGGGCCGGGGCCAACGCGACCTGCTCGAAGGTCTGGCCGATGCCGTCCACGAGTGCCTGCTCGCCGCTGTCGTCCGCGCGGTCACCGACCACCTCGGTCAGCTCCCGGCCGCTGAACCCGGCGCCCTGCATCCACGTGACGACCGCGAACACCGTCTCGGCCAGCCACAGGCTCCCGGCGGGGTCGCCGCCGGCGAGGGTCGCGAGGACGTCGCGCGACTCCGTCCGCGGGTCGGTCCGCAGGGCGCCCAGCACGTCGAACAGCTCGTCCGCGGTGATGCCGAGCGTGCCCGCGAGGGTGCCGACCCGGCGCAGCAGCCCGATCTCGGCCGTCCCGATCCCGCCCCGGTCGAACGGGCTGGACTCCTGCCCGCGGTAGTGCTCCCGGTAGCGCCGGACGATCGCCACGATCTCGCTCTCGGCCAGCTCGATCCGGTTCGCCAGCCGGACCCGGTAGTCCCTGTTGCGCGCCGCGAGGAGGTCACCCGAGCAGCCCGGCACGTCGTCCGGTTCGACCGGGACGGCGATGCGGCAGACGTCGGTGACGGTGAGCCCGTGGGCCCGGTGCAGCCGCAGGACGACGGCCAGCGCCCGCAGGGCGGGCAGGTCGAGCCGTCCCGCTTGGAAGCAGTCCAGCGCCAGGTCGAGGTCGGTCGTCGTGAGGCCGGTCATCCGGGCCAGGCGGACGAGCCGGTGGGTCCGGTCGAGCCAGGCCGTCGGCGCCGACGGGCCCCATTCGAGCCGCGTCCCGTCCTCGCTCACCGCGACCTCGGGGCTGAGCCCGACCAGTTCCCGGAGCTGGTCACCGGAGAGCCGGAGGCTGCTGGCGAAGCGCTCGGTGTCGCGCAGGTCGTCGAGCGACTCCGCGTCGGCCAGCCCGTAGACCGACCGGAGCCCGGTCTCCCGCTCGTCCGGGGTCGTCACCACGGCGACGTCCTCCGGCGACATCGCCAGGAATTCACGGGCGGCGACGTCGGGATCGGGGCGCGGCGCGAACAACCGGTACAATTCCAGCGGCGAGACGTCGAGGCGGTGCAGGTATTTC
>DATMCA010001630.1:0-2727 GCA_035559015.1 Umezawaea sp.
TTCGTGCCGGGCGGCGGGTGTCGACCCGCCGCCCGGCACGGCGGTCAGCCGACGGTGAAGACGTTGGTGGTGCCGGTGAACGCGGTGATCCTGCCCGTCCAGCCGCTCTTCCAGTCGCCGTTGTGCACGATCCGGTACGTCCCGGCCGGGGTGCCCGTCGGGATCGCCCAGGTGATCGTCGCCTCGGAGTTGGCCACGCCGGACCGCCGCCACTGGTAGCGCGTCGACCAGTCGCCGTCGTCGGCGTACCGGGTCCACTGGCCGTTCACCTGGCGCTGCACTTCGAGGAACGTCCCATTGCGGCGCAGGTCGTTCTTCGGGTGGCCGGTGACGAACACCGAGGTGACCGTCTGCCCGCTCGTGTACGACGCGGCGGGCTGGGTGAGGACCTGGCCGAAGGTCTGGCCCGGCGCCTTGTCGTCGAACACCACGCCGGTCTGGAGGTTCAGGTCGGTGAACGGCGGCTTGGTCGGCGTCGGGCCCGCGGTCAGCGGGGTGCCCGCGCGCAGGGACGCGGCGAGCTTCCCGAACTCCTGTTGGTAAGCGGGCGTCGTGTTGCGGCCGAACAGGGTCGAGCCGCCCTCGTACTGCTGGAGGTCGTACTCCTCCGGCGTGGTGACGTATTGGCTGTAGTCGTTGGCGTAGCCCTGGATCAGGACGGTGTCCAGGGGTGCGCCCAGCTCCGCGGCGACCGCACGGCGGATCCGCAGGCCCGCCGTGATCGTCACCTCGCCCGGCACGGCCACCAGGTGGAGCTGGCCGATCCGGACGATCTGGAGCGGCACCACGTTCGGCGTCGCCTGCACGAGACCGGTCGGCACCAGGGACGCCTTCGGGTACTGGCAGTCCTTCAGCCACTCCGGCACCGGGATGTTCAACGGCTCCAGCAGGGTCTTGATCGGGCTCTGCATGCCCTCGGTGAAGCCGGGGATCGCCGGACCGTCCTCGACGCTGCCCGCGAGCGTGGACGCGCCGACGACGCCGGAACAGGTGGTGCCGGGCTGACCGGTGGTGGTGAAGCGGCCGTCGACCGACACGGCGCTCATGTCCACGAACCGCATCCGGTAGTCCACGCCGCCGGTGACCTCGGCCTGCGGGCCGGAGAAGATCTGCTGCGCCTTGCGGTTCTGCCGCTCGCCGATGATCCGGGTGTTCTCGACGTAGTCCTCGGTCGGGCCGGATCCGGGGCGCAGGTTCAGGTTCGGCGACATGTCGCCCGCGTTGGTGTTCGGGAACGCCGCCACGAAGCCGGATCCCTCGTCCAGGTAGCGCACGCCGGAGTCGTCGTGCTCCCACTGGTAGGACGCGTAACCCTTGTTGTCCGGGCTGATCAGCGTGTTCTCGCCGACCATGGACGTGTTGTGGGTCGCGAACCAGCTCACGGCGCCGACGTCCGCGGTGCCCTGCTTGAACTTCAGCACGGTCATCGCCGGGTCGATCGCGGCGGGGAAGAAGGCCTTGTCCGCCGCGGGGTTCCGCTCGAACGCCACCCGCGACCGGTTGACGCTCGCGTTGGTCAGCTCACCGCGGCCGAGCGACAGCGACCCCGGCTTGAGGTCGTCGTGCGCCTCGACGATCGACTCCACGATGCCGCTGGTGATCGCCTCCAGCGTCTGCGGCTGCATGCCGAGGATCGACAGGTTGTAGGCCAGGTTGTGCGAGTAGCCGCCGGGGCCCGCGTGGGTGTGCGTCGCGGACAGCAGCAGGTTCTCCCGCGTGTACAGGTCGCCGTACCGCGCCTGGAGCTTGCCCAGCACGCCCTCCTGCACGGCGCGGAAGATCATCGCCAGGTCCGCGTTGACGTACGCGACCCGCTTGCCGTTGGCCCGGTCCACCACGACGTAGGCGCGGGACCGCTGGCGCTGGTGGATGCCCGTGGTCTTCTGGTCGAAGTCCGAGTACCCCATCATGCCGTTCTCGGCGGCCGGGCCGGTCACGTCGGAGATGCCCCGTCCGACGAGGTACGGCTCCGGTCCGGCCTGCGCGGCCGGCTGGCCGACGAGCACCAGCAGCCCCGTCAGGGTCGTCAACACCGTCAAGACGGCTGAGCGCCGCGTGGCTCGCATAACGCACTCCCGAGGTACGTGAAGCAGATTCATGTTATTCGGACCGTAGGTGATCCACGACACCCCGGCAACCTCTGAGGCCCGGCGACCGGGTGAAACACCGGTCGGGTACGGCGTCCCGCACGGATCCGCACTGCCACCGGACCTGGCCGCCCTGCTCCGGCTGTCGGGACAGCACGTCAGGGCGGTGGCGGAGCCGCGACCGCGAGGAGGTGGCCGGATGTGGAGCGGTGGTCCGGCACGCGGCCGACCGCGTGGCCGCTCGCCGACTTCGTGCGCGGCTGCTGCCGAGTCTTCGGCGGCGCCGGGATGCCGGAGGTCTACGACTTCCGCGACCTGCTCGCCGATCCGCGGACGGATCACGTCCGCGCCTCCCGGTGGAAGGGGGTCGGGGGGAATCGGCGGCTGTTCGGTGAAGGGTCGCCCGTGGTGGTCGGACGACCGGCATCCCGGGCTCCAGCGGCGGGGCGGGCGCCGCTGGGTCGGTGAACCGGCGGGGTTCGGTGGACGGACTACGGATCGATCTTCGCGGTGCCGGTGACCCGCGCCGGCACCGTCCGGCACTGCGCCCGCGCGGCGGCGGTGTCGTTCGCGGCGGGCGCCGTCGCCGTGAGCACCGCCGGCACCGCGATCGTCCGTCTCATGTCCGACCTCTCCTCGC
>DATMCA010001631.1:0-13452 GCA_035559015.1 Umezawaea sp.
GCCCTGCCGCCAGCCGCGCAGCGCCGCGACGGGCACGGCGTCGGCGGCGAGCCTGCCCGCCATCGCCTCCACCAGGTCCAGCAGCGCGGTGGACCGGCCGACGGACCGCCACTCCGACGCGCGGACGGCGAGCACCGACGACAGCCACTCGGCGGGCACGGTCGGCACCTCGCCCGCGGGCTCGATCAGGGCGCGGGTGGCGCCGCAGGCCTCCAGGATGCCGAACCACGTGTCCAGCGCGGCCGCGGAGGCGGGGACGAACGTCAGCAGCAGGTGGCGGATCTCGGTGTCGCGCTTCGCCAGCGAGATCAACGCGTCGCGGTAGGACTTCCAGAACCCGACGCCCGCGCGGTTGACCGCGGAGCTGTCCAGGATGGCGCGCAGCAGCCGCTCGTCCTCGGCGGCGACGTCGAGCTTCGCCACCTTCGCCAGCCGCCGCAGGTCCTCGGGCATGCCGGTGTACGGCGGCAGGCCGCCTCGGGTGCGCTCGACGCACAGGGTCAGGAACAGCTCGTACGCGGAGCCGCCGTCGTGCTTGCGCGCCAAGCCCTTGGCGTGCGCCGACAGGGCCTTCGCGGTCAGCGCCCCGGCGAACGCGAACTCCAGGAACACGTCGCGGGTGCGCTCCGGGTCGACCTTGAGGTCGTGCACCTCCTCGGCTTCCCTCGCCTTGCCGAACATGCTCGCCGCGTACGTCGGGTTGCCGTGCTCCAGGAAGATCCGGCCCGCCTGCTCGTAGAACGTCGGCAGGAAGTGCGGGGCGGACCGGCCGAGCATCACGCCGAGGCTGGTGAAGCCGTCCTTGGCGGCACCGGCGCGCGACCGGGCGGTGCGGGCCAGGCGCTCGACGTCCTTCACCAGGTTGAGCGCGTGGTGGGCGTTGGCCGGGTCGTTGACCAGCGCCCAGGCCGGGAAGCCGAGGGCGCTGCGTCTGCCCGTGCCGACCTCGGCCGTGCGCACGGGGGCGCCGAACCCGAGGTACTCGCTGGTCAGGTCCTCGGCGCGGCCGAGGACGGCGGGGACCAGCCGCACGACCACGCGGTCGCCGAGACCGGGGTGCGTGTAGTGGCGGGCGGTGATGGTGTCGCGGTCTTCCCCGGCCGCCTGCGTCCCCGGCAGGACGGCTCCGGCGGCGATCAGTGCCTTGCTCATGGTGCTACCACCGCTTCCTCGACGACGCGACCGGCGTGGATCGCCGAGGCCATGCGCATTCCCTCGGACCACGCGACCGGTCCGACGTCGGACAGGGGGACGGTGGTTCCGTTCTCCAGCGTCCAGCGCAGTTCACCGGTCCACGTCTCGCCCTCGGGGTAGTCCGAGCCGATCCAGTAGCGGGCCTCCACGACCCGTCCGTCCTCGAACGCGGAGTACACCGCGTCGCCGCCGCGCACCGGGTAGCCGAGCGTGCGGCACCGGCCGAGCGCGTGGTTGAGCTGCTCGAACTTGCCGCCCGAGTAGTCGTCGACGGAGTTCTTGTTCGCCGGGTGCCTCTCCGGGCGGGCGAACGTCTGGCGGAACAGCTGCTGCGCCTTCTGCTCGACGCCCAGCTCGGCGCCGAACTCGCGCAGCTCCTCCAGGTCCTCCAGCAGCACCGGGTGCGGAATCGACACGACCTCGGGCTTCATCCGCACGGTGTCGCCGTCGAGGGTCACGACGCCGAGGCCCTTCTCCGCGTCGACATCGCGCAGGAACCCCGTTTCGCCGCCCGCGGTGACCACCAGGTCACGCAGAGCGGCCGCCCACGCGGCGTCGGCCCACACCTCGGTGAGCAACGCCGTGGGCACGGGCAGTGAGCGGACCATCCATCCGTCCACGGCGGACAGGCACTCGGCCTCGTGGCGCGTCAGCCACTCGGCGAGTTGGCGCAGCTGCACCACCTGCGGATCGTCCTTGATGGACGCGGGCGTCGAGGAGAGCAGCTTTCCCTTGCCGTTGCGGCACTGGATCCTGCCGTTCTCCGCGAGCCGCACCTGGTACCCGGACGCGGCGTCGAGCCAGCCCACGGTTCCTCCTGCGAATCGGTCTTCTAGGTGACGAGCGGGAGGGTAGCGACGGGCACCGACAATTTTCGTCGCTCGCGTCCTTCGCAACCTCCGCGTGATCCCGCAGGGCGTTCCGAAACGCTGTCAGCCGGTCGTGTATCTGCCGTCGCCGGAGCCTCTCATAGCAGCGTGGGGGGCGCGCGGAGTTATGTCCACAGTGGACTGACAAGGAGATGGAGATGGCTGTGCTCGTCCTGGGTCGGCCTTCGGTCCGGGCGGGTGGCGGAATGCTGCGCCCCGCCCGGCGCATGGCGCGCGTGCTGCTGGGGATGCTGGCGCTGCGCCCGAACCGGCGGCTGACGATCGAGTGGATCATCGACGGGCTGTGGCCGGAGCACCCGCCCCCGTCCGCGGCGGCGAACGTCCGGTCGCACGTCGCCGCGCTGCGCAGGCTCCTGCCGTCGTCTGGCGGACCTCTCATCGAGACGCTGGACGACGGCTACGCGCTGGTCAGCAGCCGGACGGGGGTCGACGCGCTCTGGTTCGAGCACCTGGTGCGCGAGGGTCGCCACCGCCGCGGGCGCGGGGAGGACGGCGACGCGGCGCGGCTGCTCGCCGACGCGCTCAGGCTGTGGCGCGGCGACCTGCTGGAGGGGGTGCCGATCCCGGCGGCCCTCCAGTCGCGGGCGATCGTGCTGGAGGACCTGCGGATGTGCGCGACGGAGGAACTGGTCGACGTCCGGCTCGCGCTCGGGCACCAGCGGGACCTCGTCCCGGTGCTCAAGGGGCTCGTGGCGGAGCACCCGCTGCGCGAACGGCTGTGGCACCAGCTGCTGCTCGCGCTGGTCGAGACCGGCCGCCGGAGCGAGGCGCTGGACGCCTACCGGCGGCTCTCCGTGGTGCTGGACGTCGAGCTGGGGGTCGAGCCGACCCCCGCGACGACGGAGCTGCTCGACCCGATCCGGCACGCCGGCCCGGAAGTCTGAGGTTTGTATGCGCCGGTGTATGCGCGGCGTGCCTAACCTCCCGTTTCCCACGAGGAAGGGAGAAAGCATGACCACCGCACTGCTGGAAGCCGAGGAGACGGTCGCCCGCTGGCGGGCGGGGCTGGACGACAGCCCGGCGGGCCCGCTGTTCGCGAGCGGGGAGTTCGCCGAGGGTGACATCGTGGCCTGCAACCCGCCCGGCAGCCGCTGTTCGGCGTGCACCGCGTCGCGCCCGGTCGTCTGCTGCTGACCACCCGCGATGACAACCGTCGAGGTCGGCGCGCTCGACCGCACCCTGGAACGGCTCATCGGCCCCTCGCTGGACCGACTGGCCGACACCCTGGCCGAGATCGTCGACCTCGACGGCGCGGAGGCGGCCGTGCTCGTCGGCGCCACCCGCGCCGTCGTGCTGGACGCCGTGCGCCGCAAGGTGAACCGGCTGCTCGTCCTGGAGCTGAACGCCGCCCGCGTCACCGGGCGGCTCACCGCGCCCGACCCGGCCGGGAGGTGGGAGGAGTTCCTCCGCACCGCGTCCGAGCCCGAGTTCTGGCAGGGCCTGACCGAGCACTACCCGACGCTGCTCACCCGGCTGCGGGTCGTCGTCGACAACCGGTGCTCCGCGGCGCGCGCGCTCGCCGAGCGGTTCGCCGCGGACCGCGACGCCCTCGGTGATCTCCTCGGCGGGGACGCGGGCGAACTGCTGGAGGTCGAGATCGGCGCGGGCGACAGCCACCGCGGCGGCCACACGGTCGCGCTGCTGAGGTGCGCGGGCGGGACCGTGGTCTACAAGCCCCGGCCGATGGAGGTCGACGCCGAGCTGGCCGCGCTGCTCGCGGTGCTGACCGCCGGGGACCGGACGCCGATCCGGGTGCCGAGGGCGCTGGTCCGCGACTCGTACGGGTGGGCGGAGTACGTGGCCCACCGGCACTGCGCGGACGAGCGCGAGCTGACCGCGTTCTACCGCGGCCTCGGCCACTGGCTCGCGGTGATGAGGCTGGTGTCCGGCACCGACCTGCACGCGGAGAACATCATCGCCTGCGGCCCGGTCCCGGTCGTCGTGGACTGCGAGAGCGTGTTCACGCCGCTGCCGCCGCACCCGCCGACCGGCGCGGGCGAGGCCACCGACCGGGTCGCCGAGCAGCTGACCGGCACCGTGCTGCGGACCGGCCTGCTGCCCGGACGGGGCGCGGGCCTCGGCTGGCGCGGCGTGGACGGCTCGGCGATGGGGATGCTGCCCGACCAGCAGCCGGACGTCGGACTGCCCGAGCTGGTGGGGGCGGGCACCGACGAGGCGCGGATCGAGATCGTGCCCCAGCAGCTCCGGCCGACGCGGAACCTGCCGACCACGAGCCCGCAGCTCGGCAGGCACTGGGGCGGCGTGCTGGCCGGGTTCGACGAGATGGCCTCGCGGATCTCCGCCCTGGACACCGCCGGGGAGCTGGAGCCGCTGCTCGCCGGGTTCGCGCACTGCGTGGTCCGGGTCGTCGTCCGCGACTCCGAGTCCTACACCGAGCTCGCCAGGATGCTGTGGCACCCGGTGGGCCTGCACGACCACATCGGGGCCGAGCGCAAGGCCGTGGCGCTGCTGGCCAGGCACTCGATGAACACCAGGGGCCCCGCGGAGACGGCCGTCCACACCGCAGAGGTGGCCGAACTGCTGGTCGGCGACATCCCGGTCTTCACCACGACCCCCGCCGAGGGCTGGCTGCACACCCCCGCGGGCACGGTGTGCGGACCGGAGGTCGACCAGATCTCGGACGCGCTGCGGCGGTGGCGCGAAGCCGACTTCGGCCTGGAGCGGCGGGTCACGCGGGCCGCGCTCGTCAGCGCCTACCTCAACCAGGGCACCGAGCCCGACCTCGCCCGGATGACGCTGCCGCGCCCGGACCCGTCGGGGCTCGACGGGCGGCGACGGGCGCTGGCCGCCGACCTCGTCCGCGAGGTGCTGGCCGAGTCGGTGCGCGGCCGGGACGGCACGGCGACGTGGTTCGCGCCGGTCCTGGACCGCGACGGCTGGCAGACCACGCCCCTCACCCCGGACCTGTACGGCGGCACGCTCGGTGTCGCCGTGCTGCTGGCCGGCTACCTGCACGAGGTCGAGGCGTGCCGGGCCGACGCCGTCGACGGCGTCGCGGACCTGCTCGACGGGACGCTGCGGACGGCTCGCCTCACCCAGCGGTGGTGGGCGGAGCAGGCCACCCACACCCGACGCCGCCCCGATCCGGCCGGTGGGTACATCGGCCTGGGTTCCCAGGTGTGGTGCTGGCTGACGCTGGACCGCCTGGGCCGGGGCTCGCTGGAGGACGCCCTCTTCCTGGCCGACCAACTGCCCGCCGCGATCGACGCGAGCGAGGGCCCCGACGTCGTCATCGGGCACGCGGGCGCGATCGTGCCGCTGCTCCTGCTGGCCGAACGCACCGGCGACGACCGGTGGACGGACCTCGCCGTGCGCACCGGCGACAAGCTGGCCGCCGACGCGCTGCGGCCCGCGCCCGGCCAGGCCTCCTGGTCGGTGGCGAACTGGCCGGGCGGGATCGGCGGCTTCGCGCACGGGTCGACCGGCATCGGCTGGGCGCTGGCCCGGCTCGCCCTCGCCACCGGGGAACGCCGGTTCGCCGCGCTGTCCGACGCGGCGGCGGCGTTCGAGGAGACCTGGTACGACACCGACCGCGAGGGCTGGCGCGATCCCCGCGAGCCGACGTCGCTGGTGGCCGCGTGGTGCCACGGCGCGGTCGGCGTCGGGCTGGCCGCGGCCGACCTGCTGGCCAGGGACCGGCCGTCGGCCGCCGACCGGCACGCCGACGTGCTGCGTCGCGCGGTGGCGTGCGCGCCGCGCGACGGGTTCGGCTGGACGCACACCCTGTGCCACGGTGACATGGGGGTTTGGGAGCTGCTAGCCACGGCGGGGCACGACCGGTCGAGTCTGGACGCGGTGGTGCTCGGCGGGGTCGAGGAGCACGGGGTGACGACCGGTCTGGCGCGCGAGGTGTACTCGCCCAGCCTGATGTCCGGTTCCGGCGGCGTGGCCTACCAGCTGCTCCGCATGCACCCGGCCTGCGACCTGCCGTCGGTGCTGCTGCTCGGCGGGGCGGGCTCGTGATCGACGAGCCCGATCCGCGCGAGGACGCGCTGGAGACCCCGCACTGGCAGCTCGACGACGGTGCGTCCGGCGTGCCGCGGCAGGTGGTCCGCAGGCTGCCCGCGGTCACCTGGCCGGTGGTGCGGATGATCTGGGACGCGGCGCCGAGGCCCGCGGCGATGATCGCGGTGATGCAGGTGTGCTCCGGTCTGGCGGCGGCGTTCGGGCTGTTCGCCACGGCCGGGGTGCTGGCGGAGCTGCTGGCCGCCGGGCCGACCGCGGACCGGGTGGTGGCGGCGCTGCCGTCGCTGCTGTTCGTCGGCTCGGCGTACGCGGTCCGCGGGGCGATGGACATCGGCGTGGCGCACGCGCACGCCCGCATCACGCCCGCCGTGCGCCGCCTGGCCGAGGAACGGCTGTACGCGGCCAGCCTGGGCGCCGACCTGGCCGCGTTCGACGACGCCGGGTTCTACGACCGGATGCACCGCGCCCGCGACCGGGGGCTGTTCTTCCTGGAGCGGTCCGCGGACAACCTGGTCGAGCTGACGGGGTCGGTATTCGGCATCGCCGCGGCGGTCGGCAGCCTCGGCGTGCTGCACCCCGTCCTGCTGCCGGTGCTGCTGCTGGCCGTGCTGCCCGACGGCTGGGCGGTGCAGCGGGCGGCGCTGCTGGCGTACGCGAGCATGGCGCGGGCCGTGGTGCTGGACCGGCGGGTGCAGATGGTGTCGCAGCTCGCGACCGAACGGGAGTCCGCCGCCGAGATCCGCGCGTGCCAGGCCGAGCCGTTCGTGCTGCGGGAGTACCGGGTCGTCGCGGATCCGCTGCGGGACGAGGACATCCGCCGCGGCGTCGCGCAGGCGCGGGTCCGGGGGATCGGCCGGGCGCTGGCGGGCGCGGGCCTGGCGGCCACCTACGTCGTGCTCGGGCTGCTGGTGCACGCGTCGTGGGTGCCGCTGGCCGTCGCGGGCACGGCGGTGATCTCCATCCGGGCCGCGACCACGGCGCTGAACCGGTTCGTCCTCGCGGCGAACCAGTTGGTGGAGCAGGGTTTGTACGTCGGCGACTACCTGGCGTTCCTGGCGTCGGCGGCCGCGCCGCCGCGGGCCGCGGGTGTCGTCGACGAGCCGCGGCGGGTCCAGCTCGACGCGGTCGCCTTCAGCTACCCCGAGAGCCCGGACCCGCGACCGGCGGTCCGCGGCGTGTCGCTGACCGTCGAACGCGGCCAGACCATCGCGCTGGTGGGGGAGAACGGGTCGGGGAAGACCACCCTCGCCAAGCTCATCGCCGGGCTCTACGAGCCGACGTCCGGACGGGTCCGCTGGGACGGCCGCGACGTGCGCCTGCTGGACCGGGCCGGGGTGGCCGAGCGGGTGATGATGGTGTTCCAGGACCCGATCCGGTGGCCGCACACCGCCCGTGCCAACGTCCGCGTCGGCAGGCACGACCGCGTGGACCCGGCCGGGACGGCGCTGGGCGGGGCAGCGCTCCAGGCGGGTGCGGACGAGGTCGTCGACCGGCTGCCCGACGGTTGGGACACGTTGCTGTCCAAGCAGTTCCGCGGTGGGCTGGAGCTGTCCGGCGGGCAGTGGCAGCGGCTGGCCGTCGCGCGCGGGCTCTACCGGGACGCGCCGCTGCTGATCTGGGACGAGCCGACCGCGCCACTGGACGCCAAGGCCGAGTTCGCCGTCTACGAGTCGCTGCGGACGCTGGCCGAGGACCGGACGGTCGTGCTGATCACCCACCGGCTCGCCAGCGTGCGCCACGCCGACCGCATCTACCTGATGCACGAGGGGGAACTCGTAGAACAGGG
Organism: Umezawaea sp.; assembly: GCA_035559015.1. Lineage (GTDB taxonomy): Bacteria > Actinomycetota > Actinomycetes > Mycobacteriales > Pseudonocardiaceae > Umezawaea. The sequence goes on from DATMCA010001631.1 coordinate 7,858, forward strand.
CACGCACGCCGAGCTGATGGCGCTCGGCGGCCGGTACGCGGAACTGCACGACCTCCAGGCCAGGATGTACGCCGATGCTTGACGTGGTCGGTCCTGACGACGAGCTGTACTCGTTGTCGCGCAACCAGTTCATCGGCCGCCCGGTCGAGGTCCTGCCCCGAGCCGTCGCCCGCTGCGGCACCGCGGCCGACGTGGTCGAGGCGCTGGCGACGGCCCGGCGGAACGACTGGCCGTTCGCGGTGCGCGGCGGCGGCCACAGCAACGCCTGCCACTCCAGCACCGAGGGGCTGGTGATCGACCTCTCGCCCGCCAACTCGATCGCGCTCCACCGGAGGCGGGTCACGGTCGGCGCGGGTGTCCGGGTCGGGCGGTTGGCCGCGCGCCTGGCGTCGACGCGACGCCTGGTGCCCGGCGGGTCCTGCCCGTCGGTCGGCCTGGTCGGCTCGGCGCTCGGCGGCGGGTTCGGCAGCCACGGCAGGCTGCACGGCCTGACCTGCGACCGGCTCGTGGCCGCCGAGGTCGTGCTGGCGGACGGCCGGGTCGTCGTCACCGACGCCGACCGCGAGCCCGACCTGTTCTGGGCGCTGCGCGGCGCGGGCGGAGGGAACTTCGGCGTGGTCACGAAGGCGACCTTCGCGACCGTGGCCGCGGTGCCGCGCACGCACGTCCGGATCTCCTGGCCGTGGCAGGACGCGCCCGACCTGATCCGCCGCTGGCTCGGCTGGGCGCCGTTCGCGCCGGACGACGTGTCGCTGGAGCTGGTGCTGCTGGTGCCGGACCACCCGGACGACGAGCCCGAGGTCTACCTGATCGGCGCGGCTCCCGTGGCCGAGCTGGAGGAGTTCCTGGACGGGGTCGCCGAGCCGCGGCTCGTGCAGGTCGAGCAGCTGACGGCCGCGGAAGCCGTGCTGCTCCAGGCGACCCCGGCCTCGGCCGTCGCCCACGACGCGGTCGACATCCCGCTCGTGCACGACCGGCCCGGCATGTGCACGGCCAAGACCGGCTTCTTCGACCGCGTGCTGTCGGAGGACGCCGTGTACGGGCTGCTGGCCAACCTCCTCGCGGGCCGGACGCCCGGCGAACTGCGCGAGGTCTCGTTCACCCCGTGGCGCGGCGCGTACGGCCGCGTTTCGGCGCACGCCACCGCTTTCGCGCACCGGGCCGCGACCTACCTGGTCAAGCACACCGTCCTCGTCGGGCCGGTCGGCGCGGCCCGACGAGGACGGGAGGCGGAGGACTGGCTCGCCAGGAGCTGGGCGGCCGTCCACCCGTGGGACACCGGCGGTGCCTACGCGAACTTCCCCGACCCCGCGCTCACCGACTGGATGTCCGCCTACTACGGGGACAACGCCGATCGGCTGCGCGAGGTCAAGGCCGCCTACGACCCGGAGAACTTCTTCCGGTTCGCCCAGTCCGTGCCACCGGCGTCCTGATCGGGCCGGGTGAGCAGGACCAGCGCCGCGCACACGAGCACGAGGTTCTTCAGCACGAACTCCCCGTTCCCGTTGAGCAGCAGCGGGTTGCCGTCCGACAGCACCATCGACGGCGCCTGGACGAACACCAGGAACGTGCCCGCCAGATGGGCCGCGACCACGACCAGCGCGGGTCGGGCGGCCCACCCGACGAACAGCGCGGCCCCCAGCGCGATCTCGACCCACCCGAGCGCCGGGACCAGGAAACCCTGGTCCGCCCACGGCACCGTGGCGCCGATGAGCTCGGAGACCGGCGAGTCGCCGACGACCTTCAGGACGCCGAACCACACGAACACGACGCCGAGCGAGATCCGCAGCGCGGGTCGCGTGACGCGGCTCAGCAGCCGCTCGGCCCGGACCCGCAGGTCGGACCGCCGCACCGGGCCCACCTCAGCCGCCCAACGGGTTGAGCAGGTCGCCCTTGCCCTCGAAGGCGAACAGCAGCAGGTCGGTCATCCGGAACGTCTGCCGGTCCGGCCCCAGCGACGGCCGCCACGACGGCGTCCGCACGATCGACGTGCGGCTGCCCTCGATGGCCCGGTGGAACACCTCGGCGGTGATCCGACCGCCGACCGGACCGAGCAGGCCGCCGTTCAGCTCGGCCTCGCGCAGCACGTAGAACCACAGCGGGGTGTTGGCGCACAAGGACGTCCGCTGCTCCTCGGTGAGCGCGTCGAGCGCCACCCCGCCGTCGCCGGTCAGGACCTGGTCGTCGGTCAGCGGTTCCACGCCGAGGAAGGCCGCCATCTGCTGCCCGCTCGCCAACCGGACCATGCTCGCCCTGGTGAGGTTGCGGAAGGCGAGGTTGCGCTGGACCTCGGCGACCGTCGTGCCGCGCCCGCCGAACGTGCCCGCAGGCAGGTGTTTCAACGGGTCGACCAGCAGCGTGTCGATCCGCTTCGCCACGTTCCCGCCGCCCTCGGGTGGTGCGAGGTCCGGCCGGTCCGCCTCGGTGAAGTCGTAGAGGCGGCGGAAGTCCGCGATCCAGTTGGTCGGCAGGGTGTCGACCGTGCCGGAGTTCGGGTCGTCCAGGTCCGGGATGCCCGACCCCGGCTGGAAGTTGCCCGAGACCCCGGTGAAGGTGAACAGCGCCAGCAGCGTCCCGATGCCGCCGGGACCGCCGGTGTTGAACACCCTGTTCCACTGGTACGCGCCGCGGATCATGCTGTGCCCCAACCGGTACGTGGCGACCGAGAACTCGATCGGCATCGTCGGGTGGTCCCCGTGGCGGTCGTGCCCGCGGCCGGGCGCCTCGAAGAACCGGCGGCCGTGGGTGAACACGTCGTCCACGATGGCCGGGTCGACGATCCGCGGCAGGAAGTCAGTGCGCAGCATCCACTGGTAGTGCCGGACCACGTGCTCGCGGGCCGCGGTGAACAGCCGCCGCCCGCTCAGGCCGGTGAGCGCCAACTCGTCGACCACCCGGTTGTGGAAGCGGATGAACGCCAGGTGCGTCTGCGCCACCACGAGGTTCTCGTCGTTGCGGGCGTCCGGGATCAGCGGCAGCCTCCGGTCGGCGGCCGTGCCACCCGTGCCGCCCCGGCGCGGCAGGTCGAAACCGTCCAGTTCGACGTTGACCCGCTCGTCCGGGAACGTCGTGGCGGATGTCCTGCCCACCTTCAACTTCACGCCGTCCTCGGCGTAGAAGTCGCGGTCGTGCCGGTCGTCGGGTCCCCGGCCGTAGACGGAGTCCAGGTCCAGCGCCGGGGACCTGCCCTGGAGCAGTTCCCCGAGGGTGACGTCGTCGCCCAGCAGCGCGTCGGTCCGGTCCATCGTCAGGTCGTGGTCGACGAACTGCCCCAGGTAGGTGAAACCGGCCGGTACGGCCGAATCCGCCTGCGGGACGGCGGCGGTCGTGGCCTCCGCGAGGGCGATCCTCAGCGCCTCGTCGGTCCGCGCCCCCTTCGGTCCGAGCCGGGAGAAGCGGAACCGCCGCAGCTCCTCCACCGAGGACGGCGGTCGAGCGGTCGGATCCCCGTGCCCGTCGAGTTCGAGCACTCCTTCGCCGACCACGAAGAAGCTGTCACGTGCGTGCTTTCCCATCAAGACCCCCCGGTCTGGGCGCACCCCCTGTGCGCCGCTCGTACCAGTGAGGAGGACCGTTGGGCCGCCGTGGATACGCCGAATGCCCCAACATCCTCAGGAGAACGCACGGCGGGCGTGGGAGAGCAGCGCGCGCAGGGCCGGGGCGGGGGTGTCGCGCCAGACCAGGCAGAGCAGGGCGGGTGTGGTGACGTCGGCGATCGGGAGGGCGGTCAGGCGGTCGCTGTAGCGAGCGGCCATCGACTCGCTGAGGATCGCGACGCCGAGGCCGCGGGCGGCGAGGTCGGCGATGGCGTCGGCCGCGCTCGCCCCCAGACCGATGACGGGGTGCAGGTCCTGGGCGGCGCACGCCTGGTCGAAGACCGTGCGCAGGCCGGTGCCCGGAGGCATGCACACGAGCGGGTGGGCGCACAGGTCGCGCAGGGCGACCCGGCGGCGGGCCGTCAGCGGGTGGTCCGGCGGCACGGCGGCCACCAGCCGTTCGCTGATGATCGTCACCGCTTCCAGGCCGTCCGGGGTGGCCGTGGCCGTGCCGACCAGCGCGAGGTCCGTCGTGCCGTCGCGCACGGCCTGGACCAGCCGGTCCGAGTTGTCCTCCAGCAGCGACACCTCCACGCCGGGGTGGGCGCGGCGGAACGAGGCGAGCGCGTCGAACAGCGGCGTGACGGTGCAGCCGATGACCATGCCGACGGTGAGCCTGCCCCTGATCAGGTCGGTCACCTCGCCGACGGCCTGGCCGACCGCGCTAGCGGACGCCAGCGCGGCGCGGGCGTGGTCGAGCGCGGCCTTGCCCGCCACGGTGAGCGCGACCGTGCGGGACGACCGGTCGAACAGGTCCGCGCCCAGTTCCCGTTCGAGCCGACGGATCTGCGCGCTGACACCGGACTGGCTGATGTGCACGCGTTCGGCGGCCCTGGTGAAGTTGCGCTCCTCGGCGACCGCGACGAAGTACTCCAGCTGCCTCAGATCCATGACCGAGAATTCTAGTACCTAGAAGAACCAGCTGTTGGACTTCTGGTCGGGCCGCAACCAGGCTGGACGGCATGACCGAGAAAGCGATGCGACCCGAGGACATCACCAGGCTGTTCGTCGAACGCTCCAACGCGGGCGACGCGGCGGGCGTCGCGGCCCTCTACGAGGAGGACGCCGTCCTGGCCTACCCGCCGGGCAGCCGGACCGTCGGCCGCGCGGCGATCCGGGAGCTGTGGGAGCGGGTGCTGGCCAACCGGCCGCACTTCGAGGCCGAGGAACCGCTGCCCACCCTGGTGAGCGGCGACATCGCCCTCACGTCCACCCCGCCCAAGGACGGGTCGGGCGCCCGCGCGCAGGTGGTCCGCCGCCAGCCCGACGGGAGCTGGCTGCGGCTCTTGGACCAGCCGGAGTTCGTCCAGCCCTAAAGCGCCGCGGTCTCCTCGTCGCGGCTCACGGCGGGCTCGCCGCTCTCCCGTCGCCACGCCCGGAACACCGCCGTCATCACGAGCACCCACGCGGCCCCGAGCGTGTAGCCGGCGAGCACGTCGGACACGTAGTGCACGGACAGGGCCACCCGCGACAGGCCGATCCCGACCACCAGCAGGACGGCGGCGACCACGGCCACCCGTCGCCACGCCCGGCGCATCCCGCTCCAGAACAGCAGGAGCAGCACCGAGTACGCCACGACGGCCGACTGGGAGTGGCCGCTGGGGAAGCTCAGCCCGGCCGCGTGGGCGATCGGGTCGGCCACCACCGGCCGGGCCCGGTGGACGAGCGCCTTGACCACCTCGTTGAGCACCGCGCCACCCAGGTTGGTGACCGCGACGAACGCGGCGAGCCGGGACCGGCGCCGGCGGAGCAGCCAGACCGCGATGCCGGTGAACACCAGGAAGTACGTCGGCGCCGACCCGACCGCGCTCAGCACCTTCATCGCCGCGGCGAACACCGGGTGGTCCAGCGCGACCACGTGCAGAGCGTCGCGAGCCCGGTAGTCGACGCGCTCCAGCGGCGGCCACTGGTCCTGCACGAAGAACAGCAGCAGGCCGAACGGCACGGCGACCAGCGTCAGCGCCACCAGTGCCAGCACGGCCCTGGCGCCGAAGCGGGC
>DATMCA010001632.1:0-7002 GCA_035559015.1 Umezawaea sp.
CCGCCAGCTTCGCCCCGCCGCCGGGCAGCACCATGATGTTGCTGGGCTTCACGTCCCGGTGCACGATCCCCGCGGCGTGCGCCGTCTCCAGCGCGCTGAGCACGTGCAGCCCGATCGACACGACCTGTTCGGCGGGCAGCGCCCCCCGGCTCTTCATCACGTCGGCGAGCGTCGGGGCCTCGACCAACTCCATCACGAGGTACGTCGCACCGTCCTCGATGATCACGTCGTAGACGCCGACCACGTTCGGGCTGTTCAACCGCCCGGCGGTCCGCGCCTCGCGCAGCACCCGCTCGGCCTCGACCGACGACGACGTCCGCAACTCCTTGAGCGCCACCCGCCGTCCGATGACGACGTCCTCCGCCAGCCAGACGACACCCATGCCGCCACGACCGAGTTCCCGCAGCGTGCGGTACCTGCCCGCGACCAGCTTCGACGACTCAGCCACGCGGGGATGCTATCCCGAGAATCCTGCGCGTTCGGCCATTACGCCCAACCCGACAGGCCTGTGACCAGGCCGTTCGCCGACCTAACGACCTCAGCCCTCAGCCAGCTGCCCGCAGGCCGCCGCGATCTCCTGCCCACGCGTGTCCCGCACGGTGCACGTCACACTCAGCGGCTCGCCGCTCCCTACCGGTTTACAACTCGGGGGTGTCGCCCCACGGATTGAGCAGCATGAGGCCGGTGTCGACGAAGTCCTTGCCGTTCCTCGTCGCGAGACAGGCCGCAAAGCGTCGGCAGGTCGCGGCGATCTGCGCATCAGCCATGCTGATCGGCCGCCCCAGCCCTTCGCACGCGGCTGCGATCTCGCCGTAGTACTCGGCGGCAGCATCGTCGAACGGCAGGATCTGATCTTGGAAATCTTCCGCCAGGAGCTCTGAAACCTTGGCCGCGAGTACGGTTTTGCGTCGGCCGGCCGGGAGTCGAGCGACCCCGTACACGAGTTCGGCGGCCGTGACGGCCGTGATGAAAACTTCGTCAACCGGGTACCGGTCGACCCAGCGGACCACGGCATCGTCCGGAACTTGCCTCATCAGTTCGAAGACGACGTTGGTGTCAAGAACGATCACTCAGGGAACTCCGCAGCTCGCGCCCGCTCCGCGCGCTGCGGAGGCTCGACCAACCGGTCGTCGTCCACGTCGTCGAACCGCTGCCGAATCCTCGACCCCATGCCCAGCCCGGACGCCGGTTTCGTCAACACCGAGGCAAGGATCGCCCGCACTTCAGCTTCCATCGAGTGACCGTGTTCAGCGGCACGGATCCTGAGCTTGGCCTTCAAACTCTCGTCGAAGTCGCGAATCGTCAAAGTCGCCATGCTTCACCTCCGGTGCTGTCATTGCATCCAATGCTAGCACTTCACCAGAGGGGTCGATCAGCCCTCCGCCGCCAACTGCCCGCAGGCCGCCGCGATCTCCTGCCCACGCGTGTCCCGCACGGTGCACGTCACACCCTGCGCCTCGACCCGGCGCACGAACTCGCGCTCCACCGGCTTCGGCGACGCGTCCCACTTCGACCCCGGCGTCGGGTTCAGCGGGATGAGGTTCACGTGCACCAGCGGGCCGAGGTGCTTGCGGAGGAGCTTGCCCAGCATGTCGGCGCGCCAGCCCTGATCGTTGATCTCGCGGATCAGCGCGTACTCGATGGACACCCGACGCCCGGTGCGGTCGGCGTACCCGCGAGCCGCTTCGAGGACCTCGGACACCTTCCACCGGGTGTTCACCGGCACCAACGTGTCGCGCAACTCGTCATCCGGCGTGTGCAACGACACCGCGAGGCGGACGTGGAGGCCCTCCTCGGTCATCTTGCGGATCGCAGGCACCAAGCCGACCGTCGACACGGTGACCGAGCGCTGCGAGATGCCGAGGCCGTCCGGCGCCGGATCGCAGATGCGGCGCACGGCCTCGATCACGCGCTTGTAGTTGGCCAGCGGCTCGCCCATGCCCATGAAGACGATGTTCGACAGGCGCCCCGGCCCACCGGGCAGTTCGCCGTCGCGCATGGCGGCGGCGCCGCGGCGGACCTGGTCGACGATCTCCGCCGTCGACAGGTTGCGCTGGAGGCCACCTTGACCGGTGGCGCAGAACGGGCACGCCATGCCGCAGCCCGCCTGGCTGGAGATGCACAGGGTGGCCCGGTCCGGGTAGCGCATGAGGACGCTCTCGACGAGCGTGCCGTCGTGCGCCTTCAGCAGCGTCTTGCGGGTCGTGCCGTCGTCGCAGGCGACCGAGCGGATCTCGGTGAACAGCGGCGGCATGAGGTCGGCGACCAGCGCGGCGCGGGTGGCGGCCGGGATGTCCGTCATGGCGTCCGGGTCGACCGTCAGCCTGCCGAAGTAGTGGTTCGACAGCTGCGCGGCCCGGAAGGGCTTTTCGCCCAGCGCGGCGACGGCTTCTCGACGCCCTTCGGCGGAGAGGTCAGCCAGGTGGCGCGGGGGGAGACCGCGCTTGGGTGCGTCGAAGACGAGGGGGAGGGCAGTCATAGCACCTACCAGTGTCCCACGGCCGGGTGGGTGCTCCCGACCACTCTTCCGACAATCGTCGTTGCATCGCGATACGTTCCGATATATCGTTAGCTCGTACCGACCGATACCGAACACGAGGAGCAGTCAGATGCGATCCCCCTTCAACCACGGAGAACACCACGGCCACCGGCAGCACCGCGGTGGCGGGTTCGACGACCCGCGCCGCGGCTTCGGCGGCGGCTTCGGCGGACCACCGCGTCCCCCGTTCCCGCCCGACGCCGAGATGCCCTTCCCCCCTGGCCCCCCGTGGGGTCGTGGCGGCGGCAGGCGCGGCGGGCCGCACCACGGCGGCAGGCAGCGGCGCGGCAACGTCCGCGCGGCGCTGCTGGCGCTGCTGGCGGAACGGCCGATGCACGGCTACGAGATGATCCAGGAACTGGGCCAGCGCACCGACGGCGTGTGGCGGCCGAGCCCCGGCTCGGTCTACCCGACGCTCCAGATGATGGCCGACGAGGGCCTCATCGCGGCCACCGAGGAAGCGGGCGGCAAGAAGCTGTTCACGCTCACCGAGGCGGGCGCGGCCGAGGCCGCGAAGAGCGAGGGAGCGACCCCGTGGGAGCAGGTCAACGACGAGGTCGACGTCGTCGCGGCCAAGCTCCGCACGGCGTCGCGGCACCTCGGGTCCGCGATGCAGCAGATGGCGCACGCGGGCACCAGGGAGCAGAAGGGCAGGGCCGTCGAGGTCCTCAACGAGGCCCGTCGCAAGATCTACGCGATCCTGGGCGAGCTGGACGTCGAAGAGGACACCGACAGCCCCGAGTAGCTACCAGCGGTCGTGCACGTGCGGCCGCACCAGCTCGTCGTAGACGGCCGTGACCTCGGCCAACGCCTCCGGTGCGAGGGGCGCGAGGTCGGCCGCCGCGACGTTGCCCCCGACCTGTTCGGCGTTGCGCGCGCCGGGGATCACGACGGTGACACCCGGCTGGTCCACGATCCAGCGCAGCGCGAACTGGGCGAGCGTCGCGCCCGCGGGTACCAGCGGGCGCAACCGCTCGACGGCCTCCAGGCCCACGTCGAAGGGCACGCCGGAGAACGTCTCGCCCTGGTCGAACGCCTCGCCGTTGCGGTTGTACGTGCGGTGGTCGTCCGAGCCGAACGTCGTCGCGGCGGTGTACCGCCCCGACAGCAGGCCCGACGCCAGCGGCACCCGCGCGATGATCCCCACGCCCGCTTCGGCCGCCGCCGGGAGCACGCGCTCCAGCGGCTTGAGGCGGAAGGCGTTCAGGATGATCTGCACGCTCACCACGTTCGGCCGCGCGATGGCCAGCAGCGCCTCCTCGACCGTCTCGACGCTCACGCCGTAGGCCGCGATCCGCTTGGCCTGCACCAGTTCGTCGAGGCTGTCGAACACCTCGTCCGTCGAGTAGACGGGCGTCGGCGGGCAGTGGAGCTGCACGAGGTCGATCGTGTCCACGCCCAGGTTCGCCCGCGACCGGTCGTTCCAGGCGAGGAAGTTCTCGCGGTTGTAATTCTCCGGCACCTGCTCGACCCGGCGGCCCATCTTGGTCGCCACGAAGACGCCCGAGTCGTCCCGTTCCCGCAGGAACTGGCCGACCAGCTTCTCGCTGCGACCGTCGCCGTACACGTCGGCCGTGTCGAAGAAGGTCACACCCGCGTCGGCGGCGGCGTGGAGGAGGGCGATGCCGTCGCCCTCCTCCACCTGCCCCCAGTCGCCTCCGAGCTGCCAGCAGCCGAGCCCGATGACGCCTACGGGGCGTCCGATCCTGTTCGCGTTGCGGTTCTCCACGAACGAAATCCTATGGTCGCCCGGCCGTTCTGGCATAGCGGCCGAGTTCGCCGCCCGCCCCGTCGTAGAAGGTCAGCAGCTCGCCGCTGATGCCGATCCGCACGGTCTCGTCCACCACGCGGTCGTTGGGCACGTTCGAGCAGCGGACGACCATGGAGGCGCCGACCTCGGCGGAGAACCCCCGCCCGGCTCGATCCGATAGGCCTTCATCAGCGCCGTCTGCACCAGGTCCTCACCGAGGTGGGCCTCGCCCGCCAACAGGTAGCCGAGGCGTTGCAGGGCCGGACCCCGCGTCCTGACGTATTCGGTGAACTCCATTCGCCCTCCCACAACCATGACGAGATGGGGACGGCGATCCGCTGCACGACTAGGGCAGGACGAGGCCGGGCGGTTTGCGGCGCACGTGCAGCCGGTAGCCGACGGGGAACGACAGGCCGGGTGTCTCGTCGATCGCCCGTTGGGCGACCTTCGCGGAGAACTCGATGCGCAGCACCGATTCCAGGTCCTCGCGCCGGGCGAACTCCCACCGCGCCGTCACGTGCCGCACGCTGAACCCGTTGTCCGCGAAGAACTCCGCCACCACGGCCGGGTCGTACCGGGGCTCGTCGGCGCACAGCCACGGCCCGTACGGCGACGCGGCGCCGTCGAGGTCGACGACCGCCAGAGCGCCACCGGGCCGCAGGACGCGGTCCGCCTCGCGCATCCCCGGCTCGCAGCCGGGGCCGAAGAAGTACGCCGTGCGGGCGTGCACGAGGTCCGCGCTGCGGTCCGCGAGCGGCAGCCGTTGCGCGGGACCGGCGTGCACCGTGACGTTGGGGAGCCCGACGACACGGGCCTTCGCGCGCTTGACCAGCGGCGCGTACGGTTCGACACCGATGACCGTGCGCGCCGACTCGGCGAACACCGGCAGGTGGAACCCGTCACCGCAGCCGACGTCGACGACGTCCAGCCCGGCCCAGTCGCAGTCCTCGCGCAGCGCGCGCCACAGGTCGCCGTCGACGTCCTGGGCCCGGTTCTCGACCTGGTAGACCTCCGGCCAGTGCCAGATGTTCGGGCTCGGGAGGACGTCGGCGGGCCGGACAGCCGCCAAAGCCGCACGCACGAATCCCCTCACTCCACGACAATAGAGGGCCCGGGTCGATCGGACGGTGCTATTCCAGCCGACCTCGGCGTAGCGTGATCAAGACAGTGTTTTCTGAGGAGGCGTCCTTGTCCATCACGCCGAACTCCCCCGCCCTCGCCGAACTGCACGCCGGTGCGCCCTGCTGGGTCGAGCTGCCGGTCACCGACCTGGCCGCCGCGAAGGACTTCTACACGGGCCTCTTCGGCTGGCAGTACGAGGACGACCAGGGCTACGCGGTCGCGGTGCTCGACGGCGTCCCCCTCGCCGGCCTGCCGGTCGGCCGCGCGCTGCCCGAGCAGTATACGGACTGGACCCTGTTCCTGCACACCAGACACGCTCGGGCGACGGCCGAGAAGGTGTTCGCGCTCGGCGGGCAGGTGCTGCGCAACCCGAGCGTCGAGACCGACCACACGCAGACCACCGTGGTCAGCGACCCGACGGGCGGCGTGGTCGGGTTCCGGCACGTGCCGCCGGACTGGCGGTTCGGCACGACGGGGCACGGGGCGTACGCGTGGGCGGAGCTGAACACGCGCGACGGGGCGACGGCGGACGCGTTCTTCCGCGACCTGTGCCACTTCGACGTGATGCAGATCGGCGACGGGCACACCGTCGACTACACGGTCTGGTCCGTGGAGGGCGAGAGTGTCCTCGGCAGGCAGCGGATGGGGCGCCGCTCGTTCCCGCCGTCCGTGCCGGCGCACTGGATGATCTACCTGACGGCCTCGCCGGAGATCGGCGCGGACTCGGTCGCGAACCGCGTGCTCGAACTGGGCGGGCAGGTCACGGTGGAGCCGTACGACACGCCGTACGGCCGCGTCACCGAGGTGCGGGACCACACCGGGTCGACGTTCTCGGTGGTCGACCCGTCCCGCGCCGTGCCGCTGTCCGAGGACGAGATCGGCGCGAACGTCGACGACCCCTACGACGACTGAGCGGCTACGGCACGAACAGGTGCAGCAGCAGCCAGCCCACCACGGCCGACGGCAGCAGCGAGTCCATCCGGTCCATCAGGCCACCGTGACCGGGCAGCAGCGTGCCCATGTCCTTGATGCCGAGGTCGCGCTTGATGAGCGACTCGATCAGGTCGCCGGTGGTGGAGCTGACCACCAGGGCCGCGCCGAACAGCACGCCCTGCCACCACTGGCCTTCGAGCAGCAGGCTGACCGTGAGCGCGCCGCCGACCATGCCCGCGACGAGTGAGCCCGCGAAGCCCTCCCAGGACTTCTTCGGGCTGATGGTCGGGGCCATGGCGTGCTTGCCGAAGAGCACGCCCGCGATGTAGCCGCCGGTGTCCGACAGCACCACGCCGAGGATGAACGCGATCACCCGGTACGCGCCGTCCTCCGGCACGACCAGCATCACCGCGAACGCCGCGAACACGGCGACGTACGCGACCGTGAAGATCGACGCCGTCACGTCCCGCAGGTAGCCGTCCGCGCCGTCCTTCAGGCGCCAGACCAGGCACACGAGCATGGTGACCACGAACGCGCTGAGCACACCGCCGCGCTCGTACGGCCAGGCCAGCCAGAGGACCGCCTGCCCGCCGACGAGCACGGGCACCAGTGCGACCTGGATGCCCGCGCTCGCCTTCAGCGCACGCGCCAACTCGAA
>DATMCA010001633.1:0-4738 GCA_035559015.1 Umezawaea sp.
CGGCCGACAGCGTGTTGAGCTGGTCGACGTAGCGGCGAGTGTCGTCGTAGTGGTGGCCGGTGCGCGGGTCGAGGCCGCGGACCGCGCCCACCATCTCCGAGCCGAACAGGATGTTGTCGACGTCGACGACGTCGAACAGGAGGTCGATGCCCGGCTGGTGGTAGACGCAGGTGTCGAAGAAGACGTTGCGCATCACCGAGTCGTCCGGCGACCGGACGTGAACGCGTCCTGCTGGGCCTCGCGCCACGCCGTGTGCGCGGCGGGCGCGGTGGTGTAGATCACCGAGATCCGGCGCGCCGTCGAGGGTTTCGTGGCGGCGCGCGCGGCGGAGCGGATCGACGACGACGAGATCGCCGACGTCCGGGCCCTCGGCGCGGAGATGGCGGCGGCGGTGGAGCGCGCGGAGATGATGCGCTACTCCGAGCTCAACGCCCGGTTGCACGGCAGGGTGCGGTCGATCGCCGGGCACACGTCCGCGACCCGGATCCTCGAACAGCTCAACGGGCAGATGGTGCGCCACCAGTTCCGGCTCTCCCTGGTCCCCGGCAGGCCGTCGGTGTCGCTGCCGGAGCACCTGGCGGTCATCGACGCGATCTGCGCGCGCGACCCCGACGCCGCCGAGCGGGCGATGCGCGGCCACCTCACGAGCGTGCTGACGGCGCTCGCGGCCTTCGCGGTCGGCACGGCGCCGAAGGCCGCCACGCCACCGACGTAGGGCTTGTCCCCCGTGCGAGCTACCGGGGACTGTCCACCGCGAGGTGACGATTCCGGACGGCCGGATCCCTAGCGTTCTCCACAGCCGCGGTGCTCCCGCCGCGGACCTCGGGAACGGAGTCGTCATGCGTTTGGTGAAGCAGCTGTTGGCCGTCGCGGCGGTCGCCTTCGTCGGCGGTCAGGCCGTCGCGGCGGTGCGGGGGAACGCGTGGCTCGCCTTCGCCCTCGGCGTCGCCACAGCCGCCCTCGCGATCCTCGTCTACTCGTGGGTGGTGCGGCGCACCGAGCACCGCGAGCCCTCGGAGGTGGCCCGGACCGGAGCCGTCGCGCGGACCGGTCGGGGGGTGCTGATCGGGTTCGCGATGTGCGCGGCCGTCATCGTCGGGATCGCCTTCCTCGGTGGCTACCGGGTCGACGGCTTCGGCTCGGCGACCGGTGCGCTGGGGCTGTTCGGGTTGATGGCGGCCGCCGCCACGACCGAGGAGCTGATGTTCCGCGGTGTCCTGTTCCGCGTCGTCGAGGAACGGCTGGGCACCTGGCTCTCGTTGCTGCTGACCGGTGTCGTCTTCGGCCTGCTGCACCTGTTCAACCCGGACGGCAGCCTGTGGGGCGCGACCGCCATCGCCGTCGAGGCCGGGTTCATGCTCGGCGCCTGCTACGCCGCCACCCGCAACCTGTGGGTGCCGATCGGACTGCACTTCGGCTGGAACTTCGCCCTGGGCGGTGTGTTCAGCGTGGCGGTGTCCGGCAACGGCGAGTCCAACGGCCTGCTGAAGGCCACGACGTCCGGCTCGGACCTGGTGACCGGCGGCGCCTTCGGTCCCGAGGGGAGCGTCTGCACCGTGGCGGCCGGCGTGCTGCTGACCCTCCTGTTCCTGCGGCTGGCCCACCGTCGCGGTCACATCGTCCCCCGCCGCCGCTCCGCCGGTGCGCCGTCGACCGCTAAGGTCTCCCGGTGATCGACCTCCGGAGGCTCCCGGCCCCGTGGCGTCGGTGGGACGTCACGGTCCGGGACCTCCCGCTCGCGCTGCTCCTCGTCCTCGCCGCGCTGGTGCCCGACCTGTACAACCGGGGCACGCAGATCGGTGAGCTGCCCGGCCGTCCGTTCGACGCGCTCGCCCTCGTGTCGATCCTCCTCCAGTGCCTCCCTCTCGCGGTCAGGCGCCGCTGGCCCGCCCTCTGCCTCGCCCTGGTGTCGGCCGGTTTCGTGCTCGACCAGCTCCGCGGCTACCACACGGTCGCGGGCACCGCGGTGCCCATCGCGCTGCTGAGCGCGGCGGCCTACCTGGAGCACTACCGGCGCACCGCGGTGTTCCTGACCACCGCGACCTACGCGGCGATGGCCGTGACGATGGGCCTGCTCGGGTCCACCGAGAGCGTGGTCGGGTTCGTCACGTTCTACGCGGCGCTGGCCGCCTCGTGGGGCGTCGGGGCGTGGCTGCGGCAGACCAGGGCCGTCGAGGCGGAACGCCGCCGGGCCGTCGCGGAGACCACCCGCACCGCCGAACGCACCCGCATCGCGGGCGAACTCCACGACGTCGTGACGCACCACGTGACGGCCATGGTCGTGCAGGCCGAGGCGGCGCGCTACCTGACCGCCGCCCCCGAACGCCTCGACCAGACCCTGACGGCCATCACCGACAGCGGGCGGCGGGCCATCAAGGACCTGCGGCACCTGCTGGACCTGCTCAACCCCGACCACGGCGCCGAACCGAGGTTGCCGTCCGTCGGCGAGCTCGGCGCCCTGGTGGAGCAGACCAGGCAGGCCGGGCAGCCGGTGGAGTTCACCCAGGACGGCACACCGACCGAAACGCCCGGAGGGGCGGAGGTCGCGGCCTACCGGGTCGTGCAGGAGGCGCTCACGAACGCCCTCAAGCACGCCCACGGCAGCCGGACCACCGTCCACGTGCGACACGGCGAGACGGAGACCACGGTGGAGGTCGGCAACGACGGCACCGGGTCGCGGTCCGCGTCCCCCGGCGGGAGCGGGCGGGGCCTCGCCGGGCTCCGCGAACGGGTCGACGTGCTCGGCGGCGAGTTCAGCGCGGGCCCGCGGGCGGGCGGCGGCTTCGTCGTGCGGGCCCGCATCCCCACGGGGAGCACGTCGTGACCGCGCCGGTCCGCGTCCTGGTGTGCGACGACCAGCCGCTGATCCGCACCGGGTTCACGACGATCATCGACGCCCAGCCCGACCTGGAGGTCGTGGCCGAGTGCGGCGACGGGCGCACGGCCGTCGTCCTCGCCGCCAAGCTCCACCCGGACGTGGTCGTGATGGACGTGCGGATGCCGGTGCTCGACGGCATCGGGGCGACCCGCCTGCTGGCGGGCGCGGGCGTCGACAACCCGGTCAAGGTGCTCGTGGTGACGACGTTCAACCTGGACGAGTACGTGTACGAGGCGCTCCGGGCGGGAGCGAGCGGGTTCCTGCTCAAGGACGCCCCGCCCGCTCAGCTGCTGCACGGCATCCGCACCGTCGCGACCGGCGCCGCGCTGCTGGCGCCCGAGGTCACCCGGCAGCTCGTGGGCCGGTACGCGGCGCGGATCCGGCCCGCTGACGCCGCGACCGACGGCGACCCGCTGACCCCGCGCGAGCTGGAGGTGTTGCGGCTCATCGCCAACGGCCTGTCCAACGGCGAGATCGCGTCGACGCTGGTGATCAGCCCGGAGACCGTCAAGACGTACGTGTCGCGCATCCTCACCAAGCTCGACCTGCGCGACCGCGTGCAGGCCGTGGTCTACGCCTACCGCAACGGCCTGGTGACCTGAAGCGGCTCGGTCACACCCCTTCGCGGCGCAGGACGTAGTGGTCCACCTCGGTGCCGTCCTCGTCGACCCGCTTCGCGAAGGTCATGCCCAGCTTGCGCGCGACCCTGATCGAGTCCGCGTTGGCCGCGTCGATCGTCGCCCGGATCTCGGCCAGCTCCGAGATCCGGAACACGTGGTCCAGCATCGCCCGGCCGACCTCGGTCGCGTAACCGTTGCCCCACGAGGACTTCGTGAAGACGTAGATGAGCTCGTCGAAGTCGCGGTCCGGCGCGCGGACCACCCCGCAGTACCCGATGAAGTCGCCGGTCGCCTTCTCGAAGACGGCCGACGTGCCGTAGCCGCGGTCGCGGTACTTGCCCTGGCAGACCTCGATCCAGTACGCGACCCCGGCCCGGTCCAACGGCGTCCTGTCGCCCACGTACCGCATCACCTCGGGATCGGCGCACAGCGCCGCGAAGTCGTCGAGGTCGGCCGGGCGGAACTCGCGGACGACGAGCCGACCGGTCTCGAACAGGGTGCCGTTCACGGGTTTCTTCCTCCGGACGGGGGTTTGCGCGACGGGCAAGATGCCGTCCCGCCGGAACCTAGCACCGCCACCGGGGACGGTCGACCCGAATAGCCGGCCGGCGGGATCAGCGTCGGGTCCACCGCGGACAGGACGAGGCGGTCGCCGTCGTGGAGGGTCAGCGCGGAGCCGGTCGGGGTGAAGCGGAGGCGGTGGGTGGTGCCGGGGGTGATGGCGGTGCCGGACGGGCTCGACCTCGCACCACCACGCCGTTCCACCTCGTCGTGACGCGCGAGCTGACCGTCACCGGGTCCAGCCGCTTGGCGGGCGGCCCAGGCGCCCGGTCCAGCAAGGTGCTGCTGCGCTTCGGCTGGGACCGTCAGCCCTTGGGCGGTGTGCCGGAGAGGAAGTCGTCCAGCACGACGGGGGTGAGGCCGTCCTGCCGGGCGCGGTTGAGGAAGGCGAGGTAGTCCTCGGCGAAGGAGTTGCGGAAGTGCATGAGCACGATGTCGCCCGCGTTGAGCTTGTCGCCCGCCTGGAACTGCACGACGCCGTCGTTGACCGAGGCCGTCCACAGGACGATCGCGCTCATGCCGCAGTCGGCGGCGGCCCGGCGGGTGGTCACGTCGTGGTTGCCGAACGGCGGCCGGAACAGGGTCGGGCGAACGCCGAAGGTCCCGGCGAGGAAGTCCGCGTTGCCGCAGATCTCCTGCTTCTGGGTCTCGTACGGCTTGCCGGAGAGGTTGGGGTGGG
>DATMCA010001634.1:0-5613 GCA_035559015.1 Umezawaea sp.
ACCTCGTCGTACGAGACCAGCGCCAGGTCCCGGCCGATCCGCAGCCCGCGGGTGCGGATCTCGTGCATCACGCTGGTCAGGACCATGTGGTCGCCCGCGACGACGGCCGTCGGCGGTGACGCCAGGTCCAGCAGCGGGCCGAGCTTGCCGTCGGACGACACCAGTTCCTCGTCCCACTGGAGGCCGGAGCGGCCGAGCCCCAGCCGGTAGCCGAGGACGCGCTCGTCGGTCGTCGCGAGACCGATCTGGCCGGTGACCATCCCGATCCGCCGGTGGCCCAGTTCGGCCAGGTGCCGCGCGAGCTGCGACGTGGACTGGACGTTCTCCGGTCCGACCTGGTCCATGTCCTGGCTCATCGTCAGGCGGTCCACGAGCACCGTCGGGATGCCGAGGCGGCGGAGTTCGGGCAGCACGGCGCCGCCCGCGCCCGCCGACGGCGTCAGCAGCAGGCCGTCGACCCGACGGCCGCGGAGCATCCGCACGGCCGCCTGCTCGGACTCGGCGGTGTCGCGCGTGTCGATCAGGACGAGCGAGTACCCGGCCGCCGTGGCCTCGTTCTCGATCGCGGCGATCAGCTCGGCGAAGTAGGGGTGGGACACCAGCGAGACGGCCAGCCCCAAGGACTTCGTGCCGCCCGTCACGAGGGAGCGCGCGATGGCGTCCCCGGTGTAACCGGTTTCCTCGATTGCCTTGAGGACGCGTTCCTTCGTCTCCGGAGCCACCGAGCGGGTCTCGTTGATGACGTGTGAGACCGTGGTGATGGAGACCCCGGCGAGGGTCGCGACCTCCTTCATGGTGATCATGTGGTGCTTGCCCCGTTCCGCGTGTGCGCAATCGCTTGCGACCGGACCCTACCTGCTAGGAGGCGTTCGCGATGGTTGCGGTGATGTGTGTCGGCCTCACGACTGTGGACGTCATCCAGCAGGTGGGTGAATTCCCCGTTCCGGGTGAGAAGGTGCAGTCCAGGGGTGTCCACATGACACCGGGCGGTCCCGCGGCCAACGCCGCGACGACGGTGGCCGCCCTCGGCCACGAGGCCGTGCTGCTGACCGCGCTGGGCCGGGACGCCCTCGGCCTGTTCGCCGCCGCCGGTCTCGCCGCGCGCGGCGTCGAGTTCCACGATCTGGCACCCGACTCCCACATCTCGCTCAGCATGGTCGCGGTCCGCGAACGCGACGGCGAGCGGACCGTGATCTCCCGCAACGCCGCCGAAGTAGCCCTCCAGGCCACTGTGGACGCCGTAACGCCGTTTGTATTGCGCGCGGACGTCCTTTTGCTCGACGGGCACCTCGGCCCACTGGCCCTGACATCGGCGAAAGTGGCGAAAGATGCCGGTTTGCCGGTGGTGCTCGACGCCGGGAGCTGGAAACCTGTGCTTGAAGACCTGCTGCCGCTGGTGGACGTGGCCGCGTGCTCGTCGGCTTTCGGGCCGACCGAGGACGAGCTGCACGCCCTCGGGGTGCCGCTGGTGATCCGGACGAACGGTGCGAACCCGGTCGCGTGGTCGTGTGACGGGGAGTTCCACGAACTGCCGGTACCCGCGGTGGACGTGCGCGACACCAACGGCGCGGGGGACGTGTGGCACGGTGCCCTTGCCGTCGCGCTCGCCCGGCAGGAACCGGTCGCCGCAGCGATCGGGTATGCGAACGCGGTGGCGGCGGTCAGGGTGCGCAACACCGCGCAGGATTGGCTTGAGGAGTTGGCAAGGTGGCAGGACAGCAGGTGAAGTTCGACGAGCTGCTCGACCGCGCTCGCGGGCTCGTGGACACCGGTGAGCGCAGGCTGCTCGGCATCGGCGGCGCACCTGGCTCGGGCAAGTCCACGCTCGCGCGCCGGTTGGTCGACGCCCTGGGCGCCGACGCGGCGCTCGTCGAGATGGACGGCTTCCACCTCGCCCAGCGCGAGCTGCTGCGGCTGCGCATCAGCGAGCGCAAGGGCGCGCCCGACACCTTCGACGTCGCCGGCTACGTGGACCTGCTCGGCAGGCTCAAGGCCGCCGGGCCGGACGTCGTCTACGCGCCCGAGTTCCGGCGCGAGATCGAGGAGCCCATCGCCTGCGCCGTGCCCATCGGCCCGGACGTGCCGCTCATCGTCACCGAGGGCAACTACCTGCTGCTGAACTACGACAAGTGGAAGCGCGTCCGCATCGTCCTGGACGAGGCCTGGTTCCTGTTCATCGACGACGACCTCCGGGTACAGCGGCTGATAGACCGCCACCTGAGGTTCGGTCGGACGCTGGCGGAAGCCGAGGAGCGCGTGCTGCACGGCACCGACCACGTCAACGCCCTGATGGTGAACTCCTCCAAGGCGGGCGCCGACCTGCTCATCACCGACGTGGTGTGAGGTCCGCTTCCGCGTCGAGGTCGATCGGCTTCCGCATCTCCTGGCGGTAGCGCCACACGCCGTACGCGGTGCCGAACACGAAGAACGCGATGCTGATCACGACCGCTGTCGTCTCCAGCCACGGCATCGACGTCAGCAGCCCCGCCCCGTAGTACCCGGCCAGCACGAGCGTCGGCACCCACGCGAGCGCGCCCAGTGCCGTGGCCAGCAGGAACCGCTTCTTGTCCATCCGCGCCGCGCCCGCGACGAGCGGTGCCAGCGTCCGGACCCACGGGATCCACCGGGCCAGCACGATCGCCCAGAACCCGCGCCGGTCCAGGAAGTCCCGCGCCTTCTCCAGGTTGGCCCGGTTCAGCATCCGACCGCCCTTGCGGGCCAGGAGGTGCGTACCGGTGGTCTGGCCGATGTAGTAGCCGACCAGGTTGCCGATCAGCGCCACCACCATGGCCGCCGCGGACAGCAGCCACGCGTTCCACGGGCCGGTGTGCTGGGCGAGGATGACGCCGGCCGCGAAGAGCAGCGAATCACCGGGCAGGAACAGCCCGAAGATGAAGGCGCACTCGACGAACAGGAAGCCCAGCGTGATCAGCCACACCGCCACCGGACCCGCGGTCTCCAGCGGGTTGAGGGGGCTGATCGCGAGCGTGAGGGTAGAACCGGACAGAACCACCCAGTCAGCCTACGTCGGAGTGGGGTGTCCGCAGGGTGACCTTGACTCAACCGGTAGCGGAAAGCTTTGCGTCGTAACGGATCGCGCACACACGGTCACGGTCTTGTTTGGTCCCGGCCCGCCACACGACCACCACCCACTCACCGGGCGCCGCACGCCGCCGATCCAGGAAGTCCTGTGCACACCCGGCCGTGTACCGAATTCGCCACTCCTCTCCCGAATTGATGTACCACCCGTGATCGGATACCACTTCCGTGTACTTCACTGGCTCATTCCGTCGGGCGTACTCGATCACGTGCAGATAGTCGTCCTGGGTCATTGGGAGAAGGATCCGGATGGCGTCGACGAAGTGACGACGTCACATTGTCGGGGTCACCTGCGATGCTGTCGGAGTGGGTGCCGACGACAGTCCGGCTTATCAACGTCGAACGCTGGGCAGGCGGCTGCGCGTGTTGCGCACAGCCGCCCGGTTGACGTTCGAGGAGGCGTACGACCGGTTGGAGATGTCCGACACCACGTTGAACCGAATCGAAAGGGGGACGACCGGCGTTGGTGTACACACGGTCAAAAGCATGCTGGACCTCTACGGGGTGGGCGCTCAGGAGTGGGAGCCGATCCTGGCGCTGGTCAGGGAGGCGAACAGAAAGGGCTGGTGGGCGGCGTATGGACTGACCAACAGGTCCTACGTGGCGATGGAGACGGCCGCCTCGGTGGTCCGGAGCTTCGACTTCGGCTACATCCACGGTTTGCTGCAAACCGAGGAGTACATGAAGGCGATTTCGATGGACTCGTTGAACGCCGAGCAGACTCGCTACACGGTGGAAATTCGGCGGATCAGGCAGCGGCGCCTTGTCGAAAGGGCCGACCTGCTCAGGTTGATGGTGGTCGTCGATGAGAGCGCACTGCGCCGATCGGTCGGCGGCCGAGAAGTGATGCGCGGCCAACTGCGCCACCTGCTCGAAGCAGTGGAACTCGCCGAAATCAGAATTCTCCCAGCTGCGGTGGGCGGACACGTGGGCATGCACGGGTCCTTTGCGGTGCTCGATTTCCCCGATCCCGATGAACCCTCCATCGGCTACTTCGAGCACGTCGTCCGAGCGACGTTCCTCAACCGCAAATCGGATGTCGACCGCTGTAGGCTTGCCTGGGAGCACTTGAAGTCGCAGGCGCTCGGCGCAGTCGACTCCGGCGCTCTCATCAGAGGCATCCTCGGCGAGCTGTGAGGTCGGTCGTGTGGCGGAAGAGTTCCTACAGCGGCACTGATCAGGGTGGTGCTTGCGTCGAGGTGGCGTTTGCCGAGCGGGTGGGCATCCGGGATTCCAAGAACCCCGACCCCTCCCTCACCTTCCCCGTGGAGAGCTTCCGCGCTCTCGTCGGGCTGGCCCGGCTGAGTCCGCCACTCGATCGTGGGAACGTTTGACTAGGCGAGTGTGACTCGGCCACACTGTAACCGCGCGAGAGCGCATTTTGCCTGGTCACTCTGTTGAGTGGCCCAAGGGCCATCCTTCAAGGATGGCCCTTTTTGCATACGAAGGATGACGTGTGACCCGCTGTGTGATCATGGTTGACGCTGGCTACCTCTATGCCGCAGGCGGTCAACTGCGCTGTGGAACCCGATCGCGAGCCGAGATCATCTTGGATCCCGAGCCAGTCCTCCAGGCGATCCGATCCCTGGCCCGAAGCACCTTGGACGCGCCTGTCCTGCGGACGTACTGGTACGACGCTGCTCGGGACGGTATTCGCACAGCGGAGCAGCGAGCCATTGCCGCGCTCAACGATGTGAAGCTCCGTCTTGGTCGGCTCAACGGCCAGAACCAGCAGAAGGGTGTCGATGCCCTGATCTACCGCGACATGATCACACTGGCCCAGCACGGTGCTGTGTCCGATGTCGTGCTGCTCAGCGGTGACGAGGACCTTCACGAGGGGGTGCGAACCGTCCAGGACTACGGCGTGCGGGTCACCCTCGTGGGTATCAAAGCCGTCAACGGGCACAACCAGTCCGAAGAACTCGTGTACGAAGCCGACCGCCTGTGGATGCTCGACGAGCAGGTTTTGGCAACCGCGTTCACCCGCAGGGCTCCTCAGGCCGGGCCGCGGCTCGGCGTGGACGAGGCGAAAGCCCTGGCGAGCGAGGCGAAGCAGGCCGCGGTCGAGTTCGCCGCACAGTGGCGGGATCACACAGGTGACGTGGAGTTGCTGGAACTCCTGGCCGAACGACCCCGCATCCCCCGTCCCCTGGACATCGAGCTGATCACCGCCGTCGAACGGGCGATCGGTCGAACCCTGCAAGATCAGAAGGACTTGAAGAAGGACATCAGGGCCACGTGGTGGGGGGTCATCGGTGGCGGTAAGCCACACCCGATCCCTCCCGCCAAATCGGCATCGGCCACGTAGCGTCGAGGTCGCGTTCGCCGAGCGGGTGGGCATCCGGGATTCCAAGAACCCAGACCCCTCCCTCACCTTCCCCGTGGAGAGCTTTCGCGCGTTCCTGTCTGTGGTGCGAACGACCGGCACCGCTCGCCCCTGATCCGTCCTAGCCTCAACGGTGTTGATCAAGTTTCGCACCGAGGAGGCCTGGTGCCGGGTCCGCGGATGTCCAA
>DATMCA010001635.1:0-3683 GCA_035559015.1 Umezawaea sp.
CCAAAAAGAGGGGCCCCAAGTCAAATCGGCCACACCACCGCTGGTACCGGCAGTCGCTCTACCCTTTAACCCTCAAGCAGCCGCACTAGCCTGATAGTTGTCCACGTAATCCTGCCCCGACAACTCAAGGATGTTGTAAACGATCTGATCCGTCACCGACCTCAACACGGGCAACGAATCCTGCATCCCCGCATACCGCGAAAAATCCAACGGCTTCCCGAACCGCACCGTAACCGGCACGATCTTGGGCAGCTTCCGGCCAACCGCCATGACCTTGTCCGTCCCAACAAGACCAATAGGCACTACCGGCGCCCCCGACTCAAGAGCGATCCGCGCCACCCCAGTACGCCCCCGGTGCAACATCCCATCCAACGACCGAGTCCCCTCAGGATAAATCCCAAAAGCCTCGCCATCCTCAAGGACCTTGATCACCGTGTCCAACGAATCCCGAGCCGACCGCCCCTGCCCCCGCCGCACCGGAATGTTCCCCATCCCAGTGAAGAACCACCGGGACAACGCCCCCCGAAACCCCGTCCCCTCGAAGTACTCCGCCTTGGCCAGGAAGTACACCCGCCGAGGCACGACAATCGGGATGATCATGCTGTCGACGAACGACAGGTGGTTGGCCGCGAGGATCACGGGTCCTGTGCCGGGGATGTTCTCCAGCCCCTCGACCGTCGGTCGGTACACCATCCGCGCGATGGGTGAAACCACTCGCGTCATGACCGTGGACAGCAGTGTCATCGCTCCTCGCTCGCCAGGGAGGGCTCGGCCGGGTCGGCCTCGCAACCGGGTTGACGCGGCCGGATGAGCCGCGTTCGTGAGTACAAGCATGAACCCGCATCGTTGCGGCGGCGTGAACCAGTGACTGAAACCTCAGCCGGATTCCCCGATCGGCGCAATCACTCCACCGGCTGAGCCTTCAGCTCGGTGGACCGCGCGGCCCAGCGTCGCAGCAGGTCAGCCGCGGCCCCCGAGTCGATCGCCTCGCCCGCCCGGCCCAACCCGGCGGCGAGATCGGCGTGCAGGTCCCCGGACAGCCCACCGTGAGCCGCGATGGCCCCGGCGGCGTTGACCAGCACGGCGTCCCGCACCGCTCCGGGCTTCCCGGCCAGCAGTTCCCGCACCACTTCGGCGTTCACCGCCGCGTCACCGCCGCGCAGGTCCTCGGGCAGCGCGGGCCGCACCCCGAGCCGAGAGGGGTCGATCACGTCGGTGCGCACGGTCCCGCCGTCGGCGACCCACACGGACGTGGTCGTGGTCGTGGTGATCTCGTCCAGGCCGTCGTCCCCGCGCACCACCAGCGCCGTCTTGCCCCGGCGCGCGAACACCCCGGCGATCAACGGGGCCGCGTTCGCCCGAGCGCACCCGACCAGCCCGACCGCGGGCTGCGCCGGGTTCGTCAGCGGCCCGAGCAGGTTGAACACGGTGGGGATCCCGATCTCACCGCGCGTGGGCCCGGCGAACCGCAGGGCCGGGTGGAAGATCGGCGCGAAGCAGAACCCGACGCCCAGTTCCGCGACCGTCGTCCGAACCCCCACCGGGGGCAGGTCGATCGCGACGCCCAGCGCCTCCAGCACGTCCGCCGTGCCGCACTTCGACGACGCCGCCCGGTTCCCGTGCTTCACCACGGGCACCCCGGCGGCGGCGGTCACGATCGCGGCCATCGTGGAGATGTTGACCGACCCGGAGTTGTCGCCGCCGGTCCCGACGATGTCCACGGCCCGCGCGTCCACGGTGAACCGGCGCGCGTGCTCCAGCATCATCGTGGCGAACCCGTCGACCTCCTCGGGCGTCTCGCCCTTGGAGCGCAGCGCCACGACGAACGCGGCGATCTGGGCGTTCGTCGCGGACCCGGTCATGACCTGGTTCATCGCCCAGCCGGTGTCCCCGGCCGAGAGGTCGACCTTGTCGACGAGCTGGTTCAGCAGCAGCGGCCAGGTTCTGGACATGGCCTGCCGCTCAGCCGCGCACGACGGGCAGCGACACCGTGTTCCGCAGCACCTCGGCCACGGTCTCGGCGGCGGCCAGCGGGTCCAGCGGGTGCACGATCACCGCGTCCGCCTGCGACCAGGTGGCGAGCCACCGGTCGTCCCGGCGGCGCACCGACACTACGATCGGGGGGCAGTCGGTGATCTCGTTCTTGAGCTGGCGGGACAGGCCCATGCCACCGGTCGGCTGCGCCTCGCCGTCGAGGATGAGGAGGTCGGCGTGGCCGTTGTCCACCTCGTACAGCACCTCGGCGATCGTGCCTACCTCGATGTAGTCCACCTTGCCCAGATCCGGGGCGGGCCGACGACCCACGGCCGTGATGATCGTCTCACGCACCTCGGGGCGGTGGCTGAACACCAGGATCTTCGTGGTCGGCGTGCTCATGTGGACGATCCTCCGGCGGGTCGGGTGACCAGGTGTGGCGATGCTATCGGCCTAGGCGGGCTCGGGTTGCAGCGCATCCCACCCCGGTGCGTCACCGCCGAGCCGCTGGGCGAGGCCCGCCATCCGCGAACGCTCCTGCGCGCAGTGCAGGGCGTCCAGCACCTGCACCCGAACGGCGTGCAGCCGGCCGGGTTCACCGTCGACCGGGCTCAGCTCGTAGCCGTCCTGCGCGAGCAGTGTGGCGGCACGTTCTACCTGGTCAGGCGGTAGGACGAGGTGGTGGCGCAGCACGGCGGGCCGGTCCGGCCGCCAGTGCGGCGAGCGGGCCAGCACGGCCGAGTCCGCCTCGGCCGGGTCGAAGGCCTCGACGACCACGACCAGCCCGGGAGATCCGGTCAGGAGTTCGGGTTCCCGATCCCCGCGGAGCCGTTCACGCAACCAGTCGAGCATCCCCATGCGATTCGTTCACCCTCCGTGATCCGGACAGCCGGTGAGCCGCCGTTCACCCCGGTTGGACCCGATGGGCGGACGGAAAACCTGCAAGCAATAATGCGTCACGTGACAACGGCAGCGCCTTCCACCGGCCAGCGCGTGCACTCGCTGAACCGCCCGAACATGGTCAGCGTCGGCACGATCGTTTGGCTGTCCAGCGAGCTCATGTTCTTCGCTGGGCTCTTCGCCATGTTCTTCACGGTGAAAGCCCAGAACGAAGGTGTCTGGCCCCCGGAGCCGACCGAGCTGAACAGGCCCTACGCCCTGTTCTTCACGGTCATCCTGGTCGCCTCCTCCTTCACCTGTCAGTGGGGAGTGTTCGCCGCCGAGCGCGGCGACGTCTTCGGTCTGCGCCGCTGGTACGTGGTGACGCTGATCATGGGCGCGATCTTCGTCGCTGGGCAGGCCGGGGAGTACTACGAGCTGGTGCACCACGGCACGACGATCCCGTCGTCCGCGTTCGGCACCGTCTTCTTCCTCACCACCGGCTTCCACGGTCTGCACGTGATCGGCGGCCTGATCGCGTTCGGGTTCCTGCTCATCCGCACCAAGCTGAGCAAGTTCACCCCGGCGCAGGCGACCTCCGCGATCGTCGTGTCGTACTACTGGCACTTCGTCGACGTCGTCTGGATCGGCCTGTTCGCGACGATCTACCTGCTCCAGTAGGACTGCACCACTGCTTGACCCGCTGCTCCACCACTGCACCGTGAGACCCGACCACAGTCGAACGAACGGCACTGGCAAAGGCCGGAAAGAAGGGACGCGAATCTCGTGAAGTTCCTGTCGACACGACGGCGGCACCCGCTTGCGGGTCT